>NZ_JBSGJR010000516.1:0-5060 GCF_053605645.1 Micromonospora sp. NPDC003776 | reverse complement strand
TGCCCACGCCACCGCCGTACACTCCGCCGGCGGTGCCGTCCCCGCCGCCCGCCGCCCCCGTACCCCCGCCGGCGGCGACGCCGACGGGTGGCGCGGACGCCTGGCGCACGGCCGCCGACGAGGGCTGGTCGCGAGCCAGCCGGGCGGCGGAGCCCACCAACGGCGGCACCACCCGTTCCGGCCTGCCCAAGCGGGTGCCGCAGGCCCAGCTCGTGCCCGGCGGCATCGAGCCGAAGGGCGCGCGGGCCAGTAGCCGGCGCACGCCGGACGAAGTACGCGGCCTGCTGTCGGCCTACCACCGCGGTGTGCAGCGGGGTCGGACGGCCGGCGCGGACCTCAACAGCACCTCGACCAAGGAGACGAACCGATGAACAGGCCAGCGGCCATGCAGGACATGGGTTGGCTGCTCACCAACTTCGCCGACAGCGTGGCGGGCATCGCCCACGTGGTGGCGGTGTCCGCGGACGGGCTGCTGCTCGCCTCCTCCCGGGACCTGCCCGCGGACCGGGCGGACCAGCTCGCCGCGATCACCTCCGGCGTGGTGAGTCTGACCGAAGGGGCCGCCCGGATGTTCAGCGCCGGTGGCGTGCTCCAGACGGTGATCGAGATGGACAGCGGATACCTCTTCCTCATGTCCATCAGCGACGGCTCGTCGATGGCCGTGCTGGCCGCTCGCAGCTGCGACGTCGGACAGGTCGGCTACGAGATGGCGCTGCTGGTGGAACGGGTCGGCCAGGCCCTGTCCCCGCTGCCGCGGGACGCTGTCCGGTCCTGACCGGGCGTTCGGTGTGACTGGGTGATCCGGAGCCGGCCCGGCTCCGTACGGAGGGAGGTGATCGCGAGATGGAACCACGGCGGGATCCGCGTGGTGCGCTGGTGCGACCGTACGCGGTCACCCGTGGCCGCACCGAGCCGCTGCAGAACATCGCGCTGGAGGCGGTGCTGTCCTGCACCGCCACCCAGTGCGCGGAGGCGCGGTTCGCGGGGCACGACAAGTACCGCATCGCCACGGTCTGCGAGGGCCGGGCGCAGTCGCTGGCGGAGATCGCCGCGTACACCCGGATGCCGCTGGGCGTCACCCGGGTGCTGGTCGCCGACCTGGTGGCCGAGGGCCTGCTGACGCTACACACTGCCGCTCCCGCGACGGGCTTCGCGGCGCGGATGAACCTGCTTGGAAGGGTGCTGAGTGGACTTCGCGAACTATGACCCCGCCGGGGCGAGCCGCAGCCGGGAGATCATCTCCGCGAAGATCGTGATCGCGGGCGGCTTCGGCGTGGGTAAGACGACCCTGGTCGGCGCGATCTCCGAGATCCAACCGCTGACCACCGAGGCCCTGATGACCGCCGCCGGTGTGGGCATCGACGACCCGTCGAAGGTGCCGGGCAAGGAGACCACCACGGTCGCCATGGACTTCGGCCGGATCACCATGGCCGAGGACCTGATCCTCTACCTCTTCGGTACGCCGGGCCAGACCCGCTTCTGGTTCATGTGGGACGAGATCATCCGGGGGGCGGTGGGTGCTGCCGTCCTGGTGGACACCCGGCGGATCACCGACGCCTTCGCCCCGCTGGACTACTTCGAGAACCGGAACCTGCCGTACGTGGTGGCGCTGAACCGGTTCGACGGCGCGCCGCAGTACGAGCCGGAGGAGGTCCGCGAGTCGCTGGCGATCTCGCCGGACGTGCCGCTGGTCCTGTGCGACGCGCGGCAGCGCGACTCGGTCAAGCAGGTGCTGGTGACCGTGGTCGAGCACGCCATGCTCCGGCTCCAGGCCGAGCACGGCTTCGCGGCCCCGGTCGGCTGACCGCCGCTCGCCCGCGGGCCCGCGCCGGCCCCGGGCGGCGGTCTCAGTCGACCCGGAGCCGGTAGCCGCGCTTGACCACGGTCTGCACCACGCGGGGGGCCTGCAGCCCGACCCGCAGCCGGGCGACCGCCATCTCCACCGCGTGCTCGTCCGCGCCCCGGGGCAGGGTACGCAGCAACGCCGTACGGGAGAGCACCCTGCCGGGCGACGCGGCGAGCGCCCGCAGCACCGCCATCGGTGCCGGGGCGAGCGGCCGCAGTTCCCCGTCGACCACGGCGGCGTGCCCACGCAGGGTCAGCAGGTGCCCGGCCGCCTGCACGCTCACCGTCCGCCGGGGCAACTCGTCGACGATCGTCCGGACCAGCGCGCCGAGCCGCGCCCGGGTCGGTGCGGTCACCGGCACCCCGCGGCGCACCAGCGGCTCGGCGGTGACCGCACCGACGCAGCTGGCCAGCACGTCCCCCCGCAGCGCCGCCAGCACCGTCTCGGTGCGGTCCCCGGCCGCCCGCAGCAGCGCCTCCGCGGCCGGCGCGGAGGTGAACGTGACCGCGTCGACCAACCGCCCCGCCACCAGGTCGATCAGCCGGTGCAGCGGGGCCGGGTCGGTGGGCGGGGCCCACCGGTAGACCGGCACCTCGATCACGGTGGCCCCGGCCGCCTCCAGCGCCTCGGTGCACTCCGGCTGCCGCTCGCCGTGCAGTTGCATGGCGACCACCTGGCCGGCCACGCCCCGCCGGACCAGGTGGTCGATCACCTCGTCGCAGCTCTCCGAGGCCGGCGACCAGTGTTCCCGCAGGCCGGCGGCCCGGATCGCGCCGGTCGCCTTCGGGCCCCGGGCCACCACGTAGGACCGGCGGAGCACGCCCCGCAGCGGCTCGGCCAGGCCCCAGCCCTCGGCCGCCTCCAGCCAGCCGCGCATCCCGATGCCGGTGTTGGCCATCAGGACGTCCGGCGGGCGGTCGAGACAGGCCCGGGTGGCCTCGCGCAGGTCGGTGTCGTCGGCGAGCGGCACGATCCGCAGCGCCGGGGCCAGCACCACCCGCGCGCCACGCCGTTGCAGCAGCGCGGCCAGCTCGTCGCGCCGCCGGTCGGCGGTCACCCCGATGGTGAAGCCGGCCAGTTCGTCCCGCATCACTCCTCCTGCCGCAACCGCACCTCGACCAGCCCGTCCCGGCAGCGCGCCTCGTGTCGCCGCAGCGCCACCCCGGGCAGGTCCAGGCACCGCCCGGTACGCAGGTCGTAGACCTGCTTGTGCAGGGGCGAGGCGAGGGTCGGCACGCCACCCCGGCTGCCCACGATGCCCCGGGACATCACGTACGCGCCGCCGACCGGGTCCAGGTTGTCCACGGCGTACAGCTCGCCGCCGGTCCGGACGAGCGCGACCTGCACGCCGTCCACCAGGGCGGCCACCCCGCGGTCGGGGTCGAGCCGGTCCAGCGGGCAGACCGGCGTCCAGTCCAGGGTCTTCATCGGCGTACCTCCGGGAGGCCGAGGGCGATCGGCCGGCGGCGGTCGCCGCCCGGCGCGGGCACCGGCTGGCCGCGCTCGACCGCGAAGGTGATGGACGGGTCGGGCACGTCGGGCGCGTTGACGAAGGAGGTGAACCGGCGCAGGCGTGCCGGGTCCTCCAGCACGTCCCGCCACTCGTCCGAGTACGAGGCGACGTGCCGGGCCATGGCCGCGTCGAGTTCGGCGCAGAGCCCGAGCGAGTCGTCCACGATGACGGCCCGCAGGTGGTCGAGGCCGCCGTCCATCGCCTCGATCCAGGCGGCGGTGCGCTGCAACCGGTCCGCGGTCCGGACGTAATACATCAAGAATCTGTCGATCAGCTGGATCAGCGCTTCGGTGGACAGATCAGTGGCGAACAGGTCGGCGTGCCGGGGCCGGAAGCCGCCGTTGCCGCCGAGGTAGAGGTTCCACCCCGTCTCGGTGGCGATGATCCCGAAGTCCTTGCCGCGCGCCTCGGCGCACTCCCGGGCGCAGCCGGAGACCGCCGACTTGAGCTTGTGCGGGGCGCGCAGGCCCCGGTAGCGCAGCTCCAGCGCGACGGCCAGCCCGACCGAGTCCTGCACCCCGTACCGGCACCAGGTCTGGCCGACGCAGGACTTCACCGTCCGCAGCGCCTTGCCGTACGCGTGGCCGGACTCGAAGCCGGCGTCGACCAGCCGGCGCCAGATCTGCGGGAGCTGCTCGACCCGGGCCCCGAACAGGTCGATCCGCTGCCCGCCGGTGATCTTGGTGTAGAGCCCGAAGTCCCGGGCCACCTCGCCGATCACGATCAGCTTCTCCGGGGTGATCTCCCCGCCGGGGATCCGGGGCACCACCGAGTAGCTGCCGTCGCGTTGCAGGTTGGCCAGGAAGTGGTCGTTGGTGTCCTGCAGGGACGCCGCCTCGCCGTCGAGCACGTGCCCGGTGCCGAGCGAGGCGAGAATCGAGGCCACCACCGGCTTGCAGATGTCGCAGCCGCGCCCCCGCCCGTGCTCGGCGATGAGCCGGGAGAACGTCCGGATGCCCCGGACCCGGACGAGGTCGAACAGCTCCTGCCGGCTGGCGTCGAAGTGCTCGCAGAGCGCGGTGGCCTGCTTCACCCCGGCCGCTTCCAGCAGCTGCTTCAGCATCGGCAGGCAGGAGCCGCAGCTCGTGCCGGCCCGGGTGCACGCCTTCAGCGCGGACACGTCGGTCGCGCCGCCGACGATCGCCGCGTCGAGGTCGGCCCGGGTCACCGCGTTGCAGGAGCAGACCTGCGCGGCGGCGGGCAGCGCACCCGCCCCGGCGCCCGCGCCGCCGGCCGGCGCGAGCAGCGCCAGCGGGGGAGCGGGGAGCGGACCGCCGACACTCGCCCGCAGCGTCGGGTACGCGCTCGCGTCGCCGACCAGCACGCCGCCGAGCAGCGTCCGCGCGTCGTCGGAGAGGACCAGCTTGGCGTACGAGCGGGTGGCCGGGTCGGTGAAGGTGACGTCCAGGCAGCCGGGGGTGACCCCGTGCGCGTCGCCGAACGAGGCCACGTCCACGCCGAGCAGCTTGAGCTTGGTAGCGGTCTCCGCGCCCGGGAAGGTGGCCGCCCCGCCGAGCAGCCGGTCGGCGACCACCTCGGCGGTCGCGTACCCCGGTGCGACCAGGCCGTGGCAGGTGCCGTCCACGGCCGCGCACTCGCCGACCGCCCAGATCCGTGGGTCGGCGGTCCGGCAGGCGGCGTCGACCAGCACCCCGCCGCGCGGGCCGAGCGGCAGCCCGGCCGCCCGGGCCAGCTCGTCCC
>NZ_JBSGJR010000515.1:0-5065 GCF_053605645.1 Micromonospora sp. NPDC003776 | reverse complement strand
GGGGGGCGCCCCGGCCAAATTCGGGCGCCCCGCCCCCCCCCGCCCAACCCGCCGCCCCGAAAACCCCCGTGGGGGGGTACACCCCCCCGCACCCCCCCGGCCCCCCCCCCCCGGCCGGGGGCGGGCCCTCGTGCGTGGTGGTCGAGGCGACCGGGGGTCAGGACCGCAGGCCGTTGCGCCGCAGCACGCTGTCGCCGATCACGATGGCCAGCAGCAGCGCGGCGATCCCGAGCAGCCAGATGTCCTCGACCTTGCCCTCGTGGTTGCCGCAGAGCGCCATGATTACCAACACCACCGCCGACAGCACCGCCCCGATCCGTCCGGACTTGCGGTGCCCGGGCTTGTGCTGATCTGGCGCGGTTACCGGCTCGCTTCCTGCCACTGTCGGTCCTTCCCTCGCGATCGGATCTCCGGTTAGTCTGGCACGCCCCGTGGCGGCCCCGGTGCGGGGTCCGCCCTGATCGGGCCGCCGGCACGGGGTGCGGGCGCGGCACCCGGGCCATTGGTCCCGTCCTCCGCCGGGCGGAAGGGCACTACCGGCGTCGCGGAACGCCGACCACACTGCCTCCGGTAGCGTCTTGACGTACGCCTGATGCCTTTTTGAGGGGGACTGCGGTGCGAGTGACCGGTACGGGACATGCCAGCATGCGGATCGACACGGCCGCGGGCAGCATCCTGTGCGACCCGTGGGTCAATCCCGCCTATTTCGCCTCCTGGTTCCCCTTCCCGGACAATTCGCAGCTCGACTGGGAGGCCCTGGGTCAGGTCGACTACCTGTACGTCTCGCACCTGCACCGGGACCACTTCGACGCGAAGCACCTGCGGGACTTCGTGTCCAAGGACGTCACCGTCCTGCTCCCCGAGTTCCCCACCTCCGAGATGGAGGACGAGCTGCGGGCGCTGGGCTTCACCAAGTTCCTCAAGGCGCCGAACGAGCAGGTCGTGGAGCTGCCCGGCGGCCTCAAGATCATGATCCAGGCGCTCACCAGCCCCACCGACGGCCCGATCGGCGACTCCTCGCTCTGGGTGGAGTACGACGGGGTCCGGCTGCTCAACCAGAACGACGCCCGCCCGACCGACCTGAGCGTCTTCGCCGAGTTGGGGCACGTGCACGCGCACATGCTCCAGTTCTCCGGCGCGATCTGGTACCCGATGGTCTACGAGCTGCCGCAGGCGGCGAAGACCGCGTTCGGCAAGCAGAAGCGGGATCGGCAGTTCGACCGCACCTGGCGCTACATCGACGACCTGAAGGCGGACAACGTCTTCCCGATCGCCGGCCCGCCGTGCTTCCTCGACGACACGCTGTGGCAGTTCAACGACATCTTCGGCGACGAGGGCAACATCTTCCCGGACCAGTCGGTCTTCCTCGCCGAGTACGCGAAGGTCGGCGGCACCAACGGCATCGTGCTGCTGCCCGGCAGCGTCGCGGAGATCACCACCGAGGGCACGACCACCACCCACCCGGTGCCGGTCGAGGAGTTCTTCGCGAACAAGGTCGCCCACCTGGCGGAGATGCGGGAGCGCAAGCGCCCGATCATCGAGGCCGAGAAGGCGTCCTGGCGGCACCCCGAGGTGGACGTGCTCGGCGAGATGAAGCGCCGGATCGAACCGCTGCTGGACGAGTCGATCTACCTGGCCAAGGGGGTCGGCGGGCCGGTCCGGTTCGACCTGGTGGGCTACGACGGGGAGAGCGTCGAATCCATCGTGGTGGACTTCCCGGGCAAGGAGGTCCGGCCGTACGCGGACGAGAAGGTCCGCTACCGGTTCCGTACCGAGCGGTCGCTGGTGGAGCACCTGCTGCACATCGGCGAGGTGGACTGGGTCAACTCGCTCTTCCTGTCCTGCCGGTTCTCCGCGGCCCGGATCGGCCAGTACAACGAGTTCGTCTACGCCTTCTTCAAGTGCCTCTCCGAGGAGCGCCTCCAGTACGCCGAGGGCTGGTACGACGAGCACGAGCGGGCGGTCGACGCCGAGGACATCACGCTGGACGGCTGGGTGGTGCAGCGCCGCTGCCCGCACCTGAAGGCGGACCTGAGCCGGTTCGGCATCGTCGACGGCGACCAGCTCACCTGCCAGCTGCACGGCTGGAAGTTCGACCTGGCCAGCGGCCGCTGCCTGACCAGCGTCGGCCACAAGATCCGGGCCCACCGGGCGGACGCCGACAGCCCCGCGCCCGCCGGCGAGGCGGTCACCGGCCCAGGTCGGTGAGGATGCGCCGGGCGGCGTTGTGCCCGGCGGCACCGATCACGCTGCCCGCCGGGTGGCAGCCGGCGCTGCCCGCGTACACGCCGTCGACCCCGGTCGCGTAGGGCATCCGGTCGGTGAACGAGACGGTGTTGTCGACGTGGTGGATGTGCCCGCCGGTGATGCCGAAGTGCGCCTCGATGCCCGGCGGGGGCAGCGGGACCGCGTCGGCGATCAGGTCGCCGGTGCCCGGGGCGTACCGCTCGCAGATCGCGACCAGCTTCTCGACGTAGCCGGGCAGCGCCGCGTCCCACGTCGTGCCGGCCAGCTCGTAGGGGACCGACTGGACGAACAGCGCCGAGGAGTGGTGCCCAGCGCCGTCGGAGAGCGACGGGTCGACCGTGGTGTGCAGGTACCACTCGATGGTCGGCTCGTCGGGCAGCCGACCGGCCTGCACGTCCGCCCACATCCCGCGCAGCGCGGCCAGCGGCGACTCGCCACCCGCGCCGACCAGCGACGCGGAGCCGGGGAGCAGGTGGATGGTCGACCCGAACGGGCTCGGCGCGTCCGGTGGCAGGCAGGAGAAGCGGGGCAGCCCGGTCAGCGCCAGGTTGAGCTTGAGCGTGGTGCCGGGGCGGCGGACCGCCGCCATCCGGTCGGCGAGGCCCGCCGGGAGCGCGTCGTCGGGCAACAGCCCCATCAGCCGGTACGGGTCGCACGCGCCGAGCACCACGGAGGCCGCCACCTCCCGGCCGTCGGCGAGCACCACCCCGCTGGCCGCGCCGCGGTCGAGGGTGATCGCGGTGACCGGCGTACCGGTCAGGATGCGGGCCCCGGCGGCGCGGGCGGCCTCGGCGAAGGCCCGGGAGACCGTGCCCATCCCGCCCTGGGCGATCATCCAGGTGCCGCCCGATCCGGGCAGCCGGCACATGTTGTGCACCAGGAAGTTGTGGCCCGTTCCGGGGTCGTCCGGGCCGGCGTTGAGGCCGGAGAGGCCGTCGGTGACCGCGTACATGCTCACCAGCAGCTCGGAACGGAAGTCGAAGCGGGCCAGGTAGTCGACGACCGAGCCGCGGACCAGGTCCACGAAGACCTGGCGCAGGGCGGGGCGGACGTACCGCTCGGCAGTCTCCTCCACCGGCAGCGGCTCGGCCAGCCAGGCCGGGGCCAGGTCCGAGCGGAGGTGGGCCAGCTCGGCCTGGAGGGCGTCGTCGGCGGCCGCGTCGGCGGGGGAGAACATCTCCGCGACCTGCCGCCGGCTCGCCGCGGCGTCGCTGCCGAAGAGGAGGTACGGCGCACCCGGGCCGCCCGGGGTGGGTAGGAAGTAGTGCGGGTCGCGGCGCAGCACCGGGATCTTCACGTCGAGCGTGGCCAGCAACTCCGGCGGCATCAGCCCGAGCAGGTACGAGCCGGTGGAGTGGCGAAGCCCCGGGACCTTGGGGAACGGGTTCTCCGTTCGGGTGGCCCCACCGATCACCTCGGCGGCCTCCAGCACCAGCACGTCCAGCCCGGCCCGGGCCAGCAGGATCGCCGACACCAGCCCGTTGTGCCCGGAGCCGACCACGACGACGTCGGCGCGGCCCGGCAGCTCACTCGCTTCGCTCATACCCGCGCACCCTAGCCCCGCCCGCCGCTGTCCGGCAGTCCCTCGCGGGACCCGCGTGCCGCGGCGCGGGTGGCGCGCCAGCGGGAGAGGGCCAGGGTGGCGGAGTAGCCGGCCAGGACGATCACGTGGAACAGGTAGAGCCAGAGGAGCACCGCCACGCCGGCACCGATCGGGGTGAACCCGCCGAACGGCACGCCCAGGTTCAGTGGCAGGGAGCAGAACAGCACGAAGCCGTGCAGGAAGCCGGCGAGGTTCGCGGCGGTGAACGAGCCCATGCCCAGGGTGGCCAGCCAGTCCGGGGAGGCCGGGCCGACCACCCGGAACACCCACATCAGCACCGGGGTGAGCACCAGCCACACCCCCAGGAACGACAGCACCACGCCCAGCGCCGCGACCCAGCCGCCCTGCCGCACGAGCCGGGTGGTCAGCGGCAGCGCCACCAGGATCGACAGCAGCAGCGCGGGGGCCGGGGCGAGCAGCGGGAGCAGCAGCAGGCGGCCCCGCCACCCGACCAGCGCGCCGGACTCGACGCGCGGCTCCGCCACCGAGACGAAGGCACGGCGCAGCCCCTCCCCGTACAGGGAGGCCGGCAGCAAGGAGGAGAGCGCGAGCAGCGGGGTGAGCCCCAGGCCGGCCTCCACCAGCGCGGCCACCGCCCGGTTGGCGCCGATGTTGGCGGGCAGCGTGTTGATCGCGTACGAGGTGAGCCGGCGGACGTGGTCCGCCCCGGCGACCAGCCCGGTGAGCCAGATCGCCAGCAGCGCCACCGGCACCACCGCGATCGCCCCGTAGAAGGTGATCGCGGCGGCGTGCAGCGAGAGGTCCCGCCCCCGCACCGGCCGGAAGGCCGCGCCGCCGATCCGCTTCGTCCGCTGCCATCCCGCACCCATCGGCACCTCCTTCCCCGGGTTGGCCGACGGCACGCATTACGATCCGGCGGCATGATGATCGCCTCGACGGACCGCCTGCTGGTCCGGGACTGGACCGAGACGCCGGAGGACCTCGCCCGCGTCTACGACATCTACTCCCGGGACGAGGTGATGCGCTGGCTGGGCGGGGGCAAGGGGCGGATGACCGACCCGGCCGAGGCGCGGGAGCGGGTGCGCGGCTGGCGGGACCGGTACGCGCCGTACGCCGGCCGCTGGGGGATCTGGGCGATCGAGCCCCGGGAGGCCGGCCGGGCGGCGGGGCGGGGGCCGCGCCACACCCGGCCCGGGCCGGCCGGGGGGGGCCCGACCCCCCGCAACGGGGTGGGCGGGGCCCGGCACCCCCCCA
>NZ_JBSGJR010000514.1:0-5079 GCF_053605645.1 Micromonospora sp. NPDC003776 | reverse complement strand
ACCCTCGGCCGTGGCGTCCAGGCCCTCCTTCGCCTCGACCGAGGGTGAGGTGCTGGGCACCGTCACCGTGCAGGCCTACATCGCGCTCTACCCGCCGGGGCGGGGGGTGCGGCTATTTGCTGACGCCGGCGGTGAGGCCGGACTGGACCTGGCGTTGGAAGACGATGTACACGATGAGCACCGGCAGCATCGCCATGGTGACCCCGGCGAAGAGGCCGGACCAGTCGGACTTGTAGCCCTGGTTGACCGACAGCTCGATCAGGCCCTGGGCGATCACCTGGTGCTTCGGCTCACCGGCCACCGACTGCATGAGCAGGGTCGGCAGGTACCACTGGTTCCACTGGCCGAGCACGTTGAAGATGCCGATGCTGATCAGGCCGGGCTTGGCCATCGGCAGCATTACGCTGAAGAAGGTCCGGGTGTGGGAGGCCCCGTCGACCTGGGCCGCCTCGGCGATCGAATCGGGCAGCGTCCGGAAGAACGAGTGCATGAAGAAGATCGTGAACGACAGCGACCAGGCGACGTAGACCAGGATCAGCATCAGGTGCTTGTTCGGGCCGAGCAGCGGGAAGCTGATCCCGGTGTTGTAGACCCCCTTGAACAGCGGCACCGCGGCCAGGTAGATCGGCAGGGTCAGGCCGGAGAGGAACATGTAGTAGATCAGCCGGTTGCCGGGGAACTCGTAGCGCGCGAGGGCGTACGCGGCCATCGAGCCGAGCAGCATGGTCAGGGTGACGCTGCCGGCCATCACCAGCACGGTGTTGAGGAAGAACGCCCCGAGGTGCCCCTCCCCCCACGCGCGCGCGAAGTTGCCCCAGTGCAGCTGGTGCGGGATCAGCGACAGGGGCTCCCGGATCACCTGCGAGTCGTCCTTGAAGGCCGACATCACCACCCACAGCAGCGGGTAGATGACCATCAGGGCCCACACGGCCAGGAACACGTGGGAGAAGCCGTTGAAGATCCGGCCGCCCCAGCCGCGCCCGCGGGCCTCGGCCCGTCGTCCGGATGCCGGGTGGGACGGGGTGGCCTGGTCGGCCCGGATGGGGCCGTGGGTCGCGGTGCTCATCGTCGCCCCTCCTTCAGAACTCGATACGGTCACGACGGGTGATCCTCAGCTGCAGCGCGGCGAGCAGGATCGTGAAGATGGCCAGCGCGACACCCATCGCGCAGGCGTAGCCGAACTGGCCCTTCTGGAACGCGGTGAAGTTGAGCACCGACGCGAAGATCTCGCTGGCGTGGTTTGGGCCGCCCTGGCTCGGGGTCATGACGAAGACCAGGGCGTACATGTCCAGGGCGATGAAGCCCAGGTAGACCCAGGCCACCGAGATGGTCTCCCGCAGCAACGGCAGGGTCACCCGGAAGAAGGTGTGGAACCGGCCCGCGCCGTCGAGGATCGCCGCCTCGTAGATGTCCTTGGGGATCGACTGCATGGCCGCGGAGAAGAGCACCATGTAGAAGCCGGCACCGCTCCACACCGCGATGAGCAGCAGCCACCAGAGCACCGCCGGCACGCCGAGGAACGGCTCCGGGTCGGCGGTGAAGGCGATGGGGTTCTCCGGGTCGACCAGCCCCACCTTCATCAGCAGGCCGTTGATCAGGCCCTGGTTGTCGGAGCGGTAGATCTGCTGCCACATGACGGCCACGACCACCAGCGACAGCACCTGCGGGAAGAAGAAGATCACCTTGTAGAGCCCGGACCCGAACACCCCGCGGATGCCGGCCCTGTCCTCGCGTCCGCCCACGTTGAGCAGGAACGCGAGGAACAGGGCCAGCGCGATGGTGAACAGCGGCACGGTGACCAGGAAGAACACGTTGTGCCAGAACGCCTTCCGGATCAGCTCGTCGGAGAGCAGCCGGACGTAGTTGTCCAGACCGACGAAGTGCTGGGAGTCCGAGTACCCACCCCAGTCGGTCAGCGAGTATCCCGCCGCCTGCGCGAACGGCCACACCACGTAGAACAGGTACAGCGCGACGGGCAGGGCCAGGAAGCCCGTGACGAAACGCGCGACTCCGTGCCGCATTGGACTCACTCTCTCGAACGGATCAGGCGGTGCGGGTCTGCTTCTTGATCGACGAGTCCTTGGCGACCTTGTCGGCGGCCACCTGCATCTTGTCGACGAACTGCTGCGCGGTGAGGCGCCCCGCCATCAGCTCCTCGGAGAGGTTCTGGCTCTCCTTGTCCAGGTCGGCGTAGAAGTCCGGGAACTTGACCGAGATCAGGTCCGCCGTGGCGTTCTTCATCAGCGCGTTCGCCGACGCCAGCGCCGAGTCCTGCACGTTGTCGCCGGAGCCCTTGGTGGAGGCCAGCGACTTGGTCAGCTCGGCGAACTTCGCCGAGCCGGCCTTGGACAGGATGGCCCGCAGCATCTCCTTCGCGGCCTCCTTGTTGGGCGCCTTGCTCGGCACCACGAAACCCTCGCCGGAGCCGGCGAAGACGTCCTTGGCGGCCTTGTCCCCGGAGTTGCTCCAGTAGTCCGACAGGGTCAGCTCGAAGCCCGGCGGGATGGTGGCGGCCATCTCGTTCTTCAGCCAGGTGCCGACCTGGATGAAGGCCGCCTTGCCGTCGAGCCACGCCTGCTGCGACTGGGTGTGGTTGAGGTTGCCCGGCAGCAGCAGCTTGTCCTTGACCATCTTCTCCCACGGCTGCAGCGCCGCGACGATGCCGTCGGCCTTCCAGGCACCGTCCTTGAGGTTGTCGATGTCGATGACCGCCTGCTTGCCGACCGCCTTCCAGATGCTGGCGAACAGGCCCCAGCGCGGGTAATAGCCGTGCACGGCGTCGTGCACGTACGGCGCCATGCCCTTGGCCTTGATCTTCGGGGCGAGCGCGAAGAACTCGTCCCAGGTGGTCGGCGCCTGCCACCCCTCCTTCTTGAACAGGGCGGCGTTGTACCAGTTGCCCCAGACCGTGTAGGCCACGTTGACGACGTAGAACTTGCCGTTCTGGGTGCCGTCGTTGACGGTGCCCGGCAGCAGGCTGTCCGCGACCGTGCCCTCGCCGTCCCACGCCGGGGCGGTGAGCAGGTCGTCGAGCGGCTCGATGGCACCCTCGTTGATCAGAGTGCTGCGGTCCATGCTGTCCGCGCCCGAGTTCATCACCAGGTCGCTCGGCTGGGTCGCCATCTTCGGCTGCTCTTCGGTCTTGATCTTCTGCGTGGAAGACATGTTGACCGTGATGTTCGGGTGCTTGGCGTTGAAGACCGTCTTGTCCTCCTTGGCCCACTGGTCGCCCAGGCCGCCGTTGAAGATGACCACCTTGACGGCGCTGCCGTCCTTCGCACCGAACGGGTTGTCCTTGCTCTTGGCCGCGCCGCCGCCGTTGTCGGACTTGCTCGGCTCGCTACCGGCGCAGGCGCTGAGCAGACCGGCGGCCGGGGTCACCAGCAGACCGGCCGCGGCGGCGCGCTGCAGCAGGATCCGGCGGCTGAGGTCGCCGGGCTTCTCGGGGGTAACCGACATCTTGCGTCTCTCCTTGTGGTGTCGGGTCAGGCGGTCCGCCGGAGGCGCCCGGCGTACCGCGACTCGAGGGCGAGGTTGTGCTCGTCCCCACCGGGGACGTTGGCGGAGAGGTAGATAGGGGGTACCTCCCCGGCCTGGTGGAACCGTCGTACGACCTCGGCGGTCAGCAGCTGCGCCAGCAGCGCCGCGGTGACCGACGAGACCGCACAGACCGCGCCGCCGCCCTCGAGCGGCAGCAGTGCGTCGCCGTACGGCGCGCCGTTGTCCAGCACGACGTCGGCGAGGTCGGCGAGCCGGTGCCCGCTCGGGTGGCGCGGGGCGACCCGGGCGGTGTGCTCGGCCGAGGTGACCGCGATCAACGGGTGGCCCCGCTCCCGGACCAGCGTCGCCAGCTCGACCACCGAGCCGTTGATGCCGGACTGGGAGGCGACCACGAACACGTCCTCCGGCTGCGGCGCCGCCAGGGCGTAGAGCTGGTGCGCGACCGCCGGGTCGCGTTCCAGCTTGGGATCGGCGAGCACGTCGCGGGGCGCGTCGCCGTGCAGCACGAGGTCGTGCAGGGAGAGTCGGTTGGTGGGGACCAGGCCGCCGGCGCGGGCCACCAGCTCGGCGGCGAACGCCTCGGAGTGGCCGGCGCCGAACGCCTGGAGCACACCGCCACGGCGCAGTCCGGCGGCGATCAGGTCGGCCGCCCGGTCGACGGCCTCGGCCTGCGTGTCGACCAGCCGGTCGAGCACCGGGCGGACGGCGTCCGCGTACCGCCGGGCACTGATCATGAGGTGGCCCCCTTCGCGGCCTTGTGCCCGTCCACGGCCTGGGCGGTACGCCGGAAGGCCGCGTGGGCGCGGTCGTGGGTGCGCTGCGCCACCGCGATGTAGAGCAGGTCGAGCACGACGAGCTGGGGGTGCCGGGCGGAGAGCGCGTCCGGCCGGAAGGTGGTCGCCTGGCTGGCCGTGACCAGCACGATGTCGGCCAGCTCGGCCAGCGGCGAGCGGGGGAAGCCGGTCAGCGCCACCGTGGTCGCTCCCCGGCTGCCCGCCTCGGCGAGCATCTCGATGGTCTCCCGGGTCTGACCCGTGTGCGAGATGCCCAGGGCGACGTCGCCGACGCCGAGCAGCGCCGCGCTCGCCAACCCCTCGTGCACGTCGCTCCAGGCCCAGGCCGCGACCCCGATCCGGTGCAGGCTGAACTGCATCTCCTCGCCGACCAGCGCGCTGCCGCTGGCGCCGAAGATGTTCACCCGACTCGCCCCGGCGATCGCCACCGCCGCCCGCTCCACCTCCGCGAGGTCGAGCAGCGCGGCGGTGTCGTGCATCGCCCGGGTGTCGGCGGCCATGATCTGGTCGAGCACCCGGGACAGCGGGTCGCTGGGCTGGATCTCCCGACCGATGTCGACGGTCCAGCCGGCCGAGCGGGCCCGGCCGGTCTCGGCGGCGATGCCGAGCCGCAGGTCGGCGTAGCCCTCGAAACCCATCGCCCGGCAGAACCGGGTGATGGTCGCCGGTGAGGTGCCGCTGCGCTCGGCCAGCTCCACGATGGTGGCCCGGGCCGCCGCCTCCGGGTCGCGGGGGACGTGGTGAGCGACCCGACCCAGGGGCCCCGGCAGCTCCCCCGCCCCCG
>NZ_JBSGJR010000513.1:0-5103 GCF_053605645.1 Micromonospora sp. NPDC003776 | reverse complement strand
GCGTCGCCGGCCCCGCCGACGTGCGGGCCGCGCTCACCGCCGGCGCCACCGCCGTCCTGGTCGGCACGCTGCTGCTGCGCGCCGCCGAGAGCGGCACCAGCCGCACCCACCGGGACGCGCTGGCCGACCCGCACCGCGACGCCACGGTCGTCACCCGGGCGTTCACCGGGCGGCCGGCCCGCGCGCTGCGCAACGCCTTCACCGACCGGTACGACGCGGACGCCCCGCTGGGCTATCCCGCAGTGCACCACCTGACCCGGCCGTTGCGGGTCGCCGCCGCCCAGGCCGGTGACGCCGACCGGTTGCACCTGTGGGCGGGCACCGGCTGGCGGGCGGCCCGCGCCGCCCCGGCGGCGGAGATCGTCGCCGAGCTCACCGCCGGGCTGTGAGCCCGTTCAGCGGCACGCGGCCGACAGCCCGGCCAGCACGCCGGCCGGGTCGTGCACGATCCGGTGCCCACCGTCCAGCACCCGGCGGGTGCCCGGGTCGACCGGGTCGGTGCCGGCCCAGCTGACCGGCACCACGCCCACCTCGACCTCGAACCCCGAGGGGCGGCGCAGGCGTACCTCCCGCAGCGGCCCCCAGTCGGCCAGCCGGACGACCTCGCCGCCCAGCAGGCCCGTCCAGCCGGCGGGGTCGGCGTACCCCGGGTTGTCGGTGAGGACCACGACGTCCACGTCGGAGTCCATCCGCGCGGCGCCGCGCGCCCACGAGCCGACGACGACCACTCCGCGTACGTCCTCGTGGCCGGCCGCCCAACCGGCCACCGTGTCCACCACGGACCACGCTTCCCGGGTCCGTTCCTCGGTCACCATCCGCTGAGTCTCACACGCGCACAGCAACGTCGGAGGGCGGGTGGACAAGAAGAACGCCGAGTCGCTGGCCGGGGCCCTGCAGCAGGTTCCGGCCGCCTGACCGGGGCTAGCCGCCCGCCCGGGACAGCCGGCGCAGCAACCACTCGGGCTCCGGGTTCACCACCGCCTCGCCGCCCGCCACCACCGTGGGCACCGTCTCGTCGCCACCGGTGACGGCCCGCACGGCCGCCGCCCCGTCCGGGTCCCGCCAGATGTTCACCCAGTGCACCTGGCCGGCCCGCCGGCCGAGCCGGCGGCGCAGGCGCAGGCAGTAGCGGCAGCCGGGCCGCCAGTACACGATCGGGCGGCCGTCCCGCGCGCTGCGGTCCTGTGCCTGCGCCGCCGTCACCGACCTGGGGAAGACCAGCGGGGAGAGGAGCACCGCCAGCACCGCGAAGACGACGAACTCGGCGCCGGCCAGCCACCGCTGCTCCTGAGTGACCGCGACGAACACCCCGCAGGCCAGCATCAGGCCGGCGAACCACCAACTCCGCAGCATGCGGCGGAATGCTACGCGTGCGCACCGGCGCCGTCCGGTGCGGGGGCGGGTGGCACCGGGACGGCCGGCAGATCTTGACGAGGCGGCGTCGATGCGGGTGGATAGGAGCTTGACCATCTGATCGCCAGTGCTGCCGGCACTCCATCAGAGAGGATTTCCATGACAATCCCACGCCTGCGCGGTGCCGCCCTGGCCGCTGTCGTCCTGGTGGCCACCGGGTCGGTGGTGACGCCGGCCGCGGCCGTCGCCGCACCGGGGAATCCGGGCGCCCCCCGCTACTCCCCCGGCGCCGCCAGCGTCGGCGACCCGTACTTCCCCGACCAGGGCAACGGCGGATACGACGTCCAGCACTACGACCTCACCTTCTCCTACGACCCGGCGAGCCGGTTCCTCGACGCCACCGCCACGATCACCGCGGTCGCCACCCAGGACCTCGACCGGTTCAACCTGGACTTCCGCGGCCCGGACATCTCCTCGCTCACCGTCGACGGGCACGCGCACGAATTCACCCGCGAGGGCCAGGAGCTGATCGTCACCCCGCGGCCGAAGCTCAAGGCCGGCAAGACGTTCACCGTGGTGGTGAAGTACGCCGGCGTACCGGGCCCGATCACCGATCCCGACGGATCGATCGAGGGCTGGGTGCCGACCGACGACGGCGCCTTCGTCGCCGGGGAGCCGCAGGGCGCACCGGCCTGGCTGCCCACCAACGACCACCCGACCGACAAGGCCACCTTCCGGTTCACCGCGAAGGTGCCGGCCGGGCTCACCGCCGTCGGCAACGGACAGCTCCTCTCCCAGCAGACCCGGGACGGCTGGACGACCTTCGTCTGGGACTCGACCGAGCCGATGGCCAGCTACCTGGCGACCGTCACCATCGGCACCTTCACGGTGACCGAGTCGGTGACGTCCAGCGGGATCCCGGTGTACGTCGCGGTCGACCCGAGGCTGGTCACCGGGTCGGCCGCCGCCGTGGCGCAGATCCCGAAGATGATCGACTTCTTCGCCGCGACGTTCGGTCCGTACCCGTTCGCCTCGACCGGAGCGATCATCGACCGGGCCCCGGACGTGGGTTACGCCCTGGAGACCCAGACCAAGCCGATCTTCTCCAGCGCGCCGAGCGTCAGCACCATGGCCCACGAACTGGCCCACCAGTGGTACGGCGACAGCGTCTCGCCGCAGCGCTGGTCGGACATCTGGCTCAACGAGGGTTTCGCCACCTACGCCCAGTGGATGTACACCGAGCACAACGGCGGCGCCACGGTCAACCAGACCTTCAACAACGGCAGCAACTACGGTCGCGCCGCCTCGTCGTCGTTCTGGCAGATCGTCCTCGCCGATCCGGGCCCGGAGGACATGTTCAGCAGCATCCCGTACAACCGGGGGGCCATGACGCTGCACGCGCTGCGCGGCAAGGTCGGCGACGACGCCTTCTTCCGCATCCTGCGGCAGTGGGCCGCGAGCCACCGCTACGGCCACGCCGGCACCGCCGACTTCATCGCCCTGGCCGAGCGGGAGTCCGGGCAGAAACTGGCCGCCTTCTTCGACGTGTGGCTGTTCCAGAAGGGCAAGCCGACCACCTGGTGACGCCGGTGGCCCCGCGGCCCGTCGGTCGCGGGGCCTCGGCGCCGGTGGGTCTTCCCGGGTACGAGCCACGCGGCAGCCGCCGGTCTGCCACCGTTGACAGCGGTGTCCCCCACCTGTTGAGGAGGTCCAGGGTGACCGAGCAGCCGGCTGGTCCCTGGCTGACCCGGAACCTGAAGGTGCTGTCCGGGGTGTCCCTGTTGCAGGACGCCGCGTCGGAGCTGCTGTACCCGATCCTGCCGATCTTCCTGACGGTCGTCCTGGGCGCGCCCGCGGCCGTCGTGGGCGTGGTCGAAGGGATCGCCGAGGGCGCCGCCGCGCTGAGCAAGATCGTCACCGGCCGCGTCGCGGACCGGTTCCGCGCCCGCCCGATGATCGGCCTCGGGTACGGGCTCGCCGCGCTCGGCAAGGTCGCCATCGCCGCCGCCACCGCCTGGCCGGTCGTCCTCGCCGGTCGCAGCGTGGACCGGGTCGGCAAGGGCATCCGGGGCGCACCCCGCGACGCGCTGATCGCCACCGGCGTGCCGGCGAGCGCCAAGGGGCGGGCGTTCGGTTTCCACCGGGCGATGGACACCGCCGGCGCCGTGATCGGACCGCTCATCGGTCTCGCCGGCTACCAGCTGCTGCACCACCACATCCGGCCGTTGCTCGTCATCGCCGTGGTGCCCGCGGTGGCCAGCGCCGTGCTGGTCGTCGCGGTCCGCGAGGCGCCCCGCCGCCTCCCGCGTACCGGCAGGTGGCACCCGCGGGACCTACCCGGCCGCTACTGGCGGGTGGTGGCCGTGCTGGCGCTGTTCAGCGTGGTCAACTTTCCCGACGCCCTGCTGCTCCTGCGGCTGCACGAGATCGGCTTCACCGTGCCCGCCGTCATCGGCGCGTACGTCACCTACAACGCGGTCTACGCCCTGCTGAGCTACCCGGCCGGGGTGGTCGCCGATCGGCTGTCCCCGCGCACGGTCTTCGGCGCCGGCCTGGTCCTGTTCGCCCTGGCCTACACCGGACTCGGTCTGACCCACTCCCACCCCGCCGCGTGGGCGCTCCTGGCCGCCTACGGCGGCTTCACCGCCTTCACCGACGGGGTGGGAAAAGCGTGGATCTCCGGGCTCCTGAACCCGGGCGACCAGGGCACCGGCCAGGGCCTGTTCCAGGGACTGACCGGCCTGGGGATCCTGGTCGCCGGCCTGTGGGCCGGACTCGCCTGGGGCGCCGAGGGCACCCTCCCACTGCTGGTCTCCGGAATCGCCGCGGCCGTCCTCGCCGCGGTGCTCCTCACCCGCCCGATCCGGAATCCCGTCCCTGTGCCGTAGCCGGCGATCCTCGCAGCCCGACCGTTGAGCCGGTCAGGCGGTGGCGTCGGCCAGCAGCT
The DNA here is from genome assembly GCF_053605645.1 of Micromonospora sp. NPDC003776. Classification (NCBI taxonomy): domain Bacteria; kingdom Bacillati; phylum Actinomycetota; class Actinomycetes; order Micromonosporales; family Micromonosporaceae; genus Micromonospora; species Micromonospora sp. NPDC003776. Next base: position 803 of record NZ_JBSGJR010000513.1, on the reverse strand, counting down.
CCAACAGGTGCCGGTACGGTTGCCCGGTCGCCCGCGCCATGCCGATCTCGCAGGTGCGGTTCACCGAGGCGTACCCGTCGAAGGGCCGCTGCCCGACGGCGGTGGCCTCGGCGCGGGTGGCCGACGTGGTGAGCTCCGGGTGCAGCAGGCCCCGGTCGCCGGCGAAGCCGCAGCACTGCCAGCCGTCCGGCACGACCACCTCGTCGGCGACCGCCCGGGCCACGGCGAGCAGGGCGTCGTCCAGCCCGAGGCGGGTGGACGAGCAGGTGGGGTGCAGGGCGAGCGAGCCGAGCCGGCGCCGCACGGTGAGCCGGGGCAGCAGTTCCTCGGCGGCGTACGCCACGGCGTCGACGACCCGCAGCCCACCCGCGTCGGCGGTCAGCTTCGCGAAGCCCTCCGTGCAGGAGGCCGCGTCGCTGACCACGGGCAGCGCGCCGTCCCGGGTCGCGGCGCGCAGCGCCGGCGGCACCCGGTCCCGCACCGCCCGATAGCCGGCGGTGAGCCCCTTGGAGGACCACGGCGTGCCGCAGCACATGCCGGCGACCCCGTCCGGCACGAGCAGGCGTACCCCGGCCCGGTCGGCGAGGGCGAGCAGCGCGGCGGCGACGCCGGTGCCGCCCTCGGCCGGGGCGAAGAGGGTGCCGAGGCAGGACGGAACGAAGACGGCGTCCGGCTGGTCGACGGGCCGGGGCCGGCGGACCTCGCCGCCCCGGGGCAGGTCGCGCCGCCACTGCGGGACCCGCTCGTCGCCGAGGACCGCGCGGGCGGCCCGGGTGGCCGCCTCGGGCAGCGCGGGCGGCAGG
>NZ_JBSGJR010000512.1:0-5115 GCF_053605645.1 Micromonospora sp. NPDC003776 | reverse complement strand
CCACCGTCCCGGGGTACGGCCGTCGGCGTCCCGAGCCGCCGGCCGGCGTCGTCACAGGTGGCGGGCGCGCCAGCGGCTCTGTTCCTCCTCGGCGGCGACCTGCTCCTCCAGCGCGAGCTCCCGGATCTGGCGCCGCCGGCCGTTCTCGCTCAGCGTCTCGGCGGTGATGGCGGCGACGGTGACGAGCGCCAGCAGGGCCAGACCCACCACCTCCGGCAGCGGAGCGGCCAGCGGGGCCAGCACGGCGATCGCCGCCACCGCCGCCAGCACGGGCCACCGCACGGTCCGCAGCACCAGCAGCGCACAGCCGGCCAGGCTGAGCAGATAGAGCGCGACCCCGCCGTACAGCACGGTGACCCAGAAGCCGCCCAGCGGCAGGCCCCACGTCGGGCTGTCCGGCTGGGCGGCCTCGCCCAGCAGGTCCTTGAGGCCGAGCGCGAAGAGGATGATCCCGGCGATCATCGGCAGGTGCAGGAAGGTGTAGGCGTCCCGGGCCAGCCGGACCCGGACGTCCGGGTCCCGGGCGTGGTGCAGTGCCTGCTCGAGGGCGAACGCCAGGGTGTCGAAGTACGCCCACCAGAGCACCGCCGCGATGGCGATGCCGAGCACGGCGCCGAGCACGACCGGCCCGGTGAGCGGCAGGCCGCTCACGAACTTCGGCCCCAGCCCCAGCGCGATGATCGACTCGCCGAGGGCGATCAGCACCATGAGGGCGTGCCGCTCCGACCAGTGCCCGGCGGAGAGCACCACCCACCACGGCCGGCCCAGGCGCACCCCGCCCACGTACTCGATCATCAGCGCCACGGTCCAGAGCGCGAGCTGGAGGGCGAGCGCCGCCGACCCGCCGGCCAGCCGCTGCGGCACGGTGCCGGCGATGATCAGCAGCGTGGCGGCCACCACCGGCAGGAACGTGAGCAGCAGCAGCCGGCGGCGGCGCTCCGGGTCGCCGCGGAACACCCAGCCGAGGACCGCGAGCTGGGCGAGGCGGATCAGGAGGTAGCAGGCGGCGAAGACGACCGGTCCGTACAGGCCGCCGGGGATGTCGACGAACGCGCCGGGCGTGCTCAGCACCAGCAGGAAGGTCGCGGCCACGGTGACGAAGCCGACCAGCGGCAGCACGCCCTGGTCGGCGCGGACCACGTTGCCCAGCCCGGCGAAGCCGGTCCAGCACCACCAGAGCAGCACCAGCACCAGCAGGAAGCGGTAGAGGTTGAGCGGGCTGGGGTGGGTGGCGGCCAGGCTGGTGTCGGTGAGGAACGCGAGCACGAACACCAGGTCGTAGAAGAGTTCCAGCCGGGTGGTCCGGGAGCCGGGCGCGCCGGGCTGGACGGCGTTCGACCAGCGGCTCCCGGCACGGTTACCCACCCCGGCAGTCTGTCAGCCGCCGGGTCGGTCCCGAGCCGGATCGGCCCAGCTCAGGCGATGACCGACGGCTCCCGCCACTGCGGCCGGCCGGCCCGGTCCAGGTCGTAGCGGACCGCGGCGAGCCGGCCGACGGCCTCCACCAGGTCGGCGGCGGGCAGGGTGAACGGCAGCCGGAGGAACCGCTCCAGGGTGCCGTCCAGGCCGAACCGGGGGCCCGGCGCCAGGCGTACGCCGACCTCCTCGGCGGCCCGGGCCAGCGCGCTGGAGACCGGACCGTCCAGCTCGGCCCAGAGCGTGACGCCGCCGCGCGGCGCGGTGACCCGCCAGTCAGGCAGCCGCTCGGTGAGCGCGTCGACCAGGGCGTCCCGCTGGGCGGCGAGCTGCGCGCGGCGGGCGGCCACGATGGCCGGGGCGTCGGCGAGCAGGTGCACCGCGACGAGCTGGTCCAGCACCGGGCTGGCCATGTCGACGCCGACCCGGGCGGCGGCCAGCCGCTGCACCTGCGGTGCGGACGCGCGTACCCAGCCGATCCGCAGCCCGCCCCAGTACGGCTTGCTCATCCCGCCGATGCTGATCACCCGGGAGTGCCGGTCGAAGGTGGCGACCGGCGGGGGCAGCTCGGTGCCGTCCAGCGGCAGGTCCACGAAGGACTCGTCGATCACCAGGTCGGTCCCGGCCGCGTGGGCGGCGCCGACCAGCCGCTCGCGCAGCTCGGTCGCCATCAGGTGGCCGGTGGGGTTCTGGAACTCCGGGATCAGGTACGCCAGCTTGGGCCGGCCCTGCCGGATGCTGCCCAGCAGCAGGTCGGCGTCCCAGCCCACGCCGTCCGCGGCGAGGCCGTGGGTGGTGATCCGAGCCCGGCGGGCGGCGAGCGCGGCGAGCGCGTTGGGGTACGTGGGCGACTCGACCAGCACCCCGCCGCCGGGCGACAGGGTCAGCCGCAGCACCAGATCCAGCGCATGCTGGGTGCCGCTGGTCACCATGATCTGTTCCGGACTGGTCGGCAGGCCCCGCGCGGTGTACGACCGGGCCACCGCCTCGCGCAGCTCGATGATGCCGGTCGGGTGGTAGCCGGCCCCGCCCAGGTAGCGCGGCAGGTCCTCGGCGGCCGCCCGGGCCGCCGGCACCAGCTGCGGTGGCGCGGCGAGGGCGGCCACCCCCAGGTCGATCATGTCCCGGTCGTCCAGCGGGGTCCAGAGGCCGGTGCTGGCCACCCGGTGGGTGCCCGGGAGCATGGTCCAGCTGCCGGCGCCGCGTCGGCTGGCCAGGTGGCCGGTCTCGCGCAGTTCGCGGTAGGCGGCGGTGACCGTGGTCCGGCTGATCCGTAGCGCCTCGGCCAGTTCCCGTTCGGCCGGCAGCCGTACCCCGAGCGGGAGGCGGCCGTCGGCGAGCAGGCCGCGGACGGCGGCGGCGAGCGCGGCGTAGTCCGGGCTGCGCCGCCGGCCGGGGAGGGCGTGCCACTGACCGAGCAGTCGGGCCAATTGGACGCCACGTACCTGACTCGTCATGCCACCCCTCCCGAATTGGCTCTATCGCGGCCGAGATTGGCCCCTAGGGTGGCATGCATGGCACAGATTGGCAATCTCCGGTACCGGCCCGCCCGGCGGCTGACCCAGCTCTACGCCGGGCTCGTCCTCTACGGCGTCAGCATGGCGCTGATGGTCCGGTCCGGGCTGGGCCTCGACCCGTGGGACGTCTTCCACCAGGGCCTGGCCCGGCAGACCGGGCTCTCCATCGGCACGGTCACCATCGCGGTGGGCGCCCTGGTCCTGCTGCTCTGGATCCCGCTGCGGCAGCGGCCCGGGCTCGGCACGATCAGCAACGTGGTGGTGATCGGCCTGGTCGTGGATGCCACCCTGGCCCTGCTGCCGGACGGAGGCGGCCTCCCGGCCCGGATCGCCCTGCTGGTCGTCGGGATCGTGGCCAACGGCGCGGCCACCGGCCTCTACCTGGGCGCCGCGCTCGGCCCCGGCCCGCGCGACGGCCTGATGACCGGGTACGTGGCCCGGCGCCCCGGCCGCTCGATCCGGCTGGTCCGGACCACCATCGAGGTCACGGTGCTGGCCCTCGGCTGGCTGCTCGGCGGCACCGTCGGCCTCGGCACCGTGGCGTACGCGCTGGCGATCGGCCCCCTCGCCCAGCTGTTCATCCCGCTCTTCGCGGTGCCGCCGCAGCCGCCCGCGCCGGCAGCCGTCGAGTCGGCGGTCGCCGCCCCGCCCTGCCCGGCCGGGGAAGCGGCCTGACCGCGTGTCCGTCGTCTCCCGTGCGGACTGCTCCCGGCACGCAGCGTCACCGCGGTCGTGACGGACCGCCAACGGATGGGACGGGCGGCACCGCGCTTGAGCTGCGGTGACGTCCGGGGGCGAAACCGGGTGTTTTCTCCGCGCTGAATGCCGGGCATCATTCCTGCATGGGCGAGAACGGATGGCGCTGGACCGACGCCTGGATTTTCGTCTCGCTGGTGATCGCCAGCGGTGCCGGGCGGCACCGCCGCTCGGCCTCCACCCGACGGCCCGAGGGCGTACGCCTGGCCGACGTCCTCTCCACCGCCGACCACCTCAACCGGTCCATCCCGGAGCGCCAGGAGCTGGAGCTGGCGGTCCGCCGGCTGGTCGGCGCGGGTCTGGTCAGCGTCTCCGACGGCTGGTTCCGGATCACCCCGGACGGCGAGCGGCTCTGGCGTACCCGGCCCAGCACCGGCGTGGGCACCATGGTGGACACCGTGCAGGGCGCGTTGATCCGCCGGCACACCCCGGGTGAGTCCGACTGGAGCCTCGCCGAGGACGATCACGCCGCCGCGGTGCAGGAATATCTGGTCCGCTCGATCCCCGTGCCGCGCCGCTCCCCGGAGGGCCACTCCGGCCGCCCCTGACCGCGGCCTCGGGTCAGCGGACCGGGTGACCGGCGCTCCGCAGGGCGTCCTTGACCTCGGCGACGGTCAGCTCGCCGAAGTGGAAGACGCTGGCCGCGAGCACCGCGTCGGCGCCCGCGCCGATGGCCGGCGGGAAGTGCGCCACCGCGCCGGCGCCGCCGCTGGCGATCACCGGCACGTCGACGACCTCTCGGACGGCCTGGATCAGCGGCAGGTCGAAGCCGGTCTTGGTGCCGTCGGCGTCCATGGAGTTGAGCAGGATCTCCCCCGCGCCCAACTCGGCGCCGCGCGCCGCCCACTCCACCGCGTCGAGGCCGGTGCCGCGGCGCCCGCCGTGCGTGGTCACCTCGAAGCCGCTGGGCGTGGTGCCGGCGGGGGCCCGCCGCACGTCCAGGGAGAGGACCAGCACCTGCCGGCCGAACCGGTCGGCGATCTCGGCGATCAGCTCGGGGCGGGCGATCGCTGCGGTGTTCACCCCGACCTTGTCGGCGCCGGCCCGCAGCAGCGTGTCGACGTCGGCCACCTGGCGGACGCCGCCGCCCACGGTGAGTGGGATGAAGACCGACTCGGCGGTGCGCCGGACCACGTCGAGCATGGTGCCCCGGTCGCTGGCGGAGGCGGTGACGTCGAGGAAGGTCAGCTCGTCCGCGCCGGCCCGGTCGTACGCCGCGGCCAGCTCGACCGGGTCACCGGCGTCGCGCAGGTCGAGGAAGTTGACCCCCTTGACCACCCGCCCGGCGTCCACGTCCAGACAGGGGATCACCCGTACCGCCACCGTCATGCCGCGAGCCGGTCAGCAGCACCGCCACGCCGAGCGCGGCGCCGAAGAGCCAGTGCCCGCTGACCGCCCAGCCGACGCCGAGTACCACCAGTCCGAC
>NZ_JBSGJR010000511.1:0-5124 GCF_053605645.1 Micromonospora sp. NPDC003776 | reverse complement strand
GCTGGGCGAGCAGGGCGGCGAGCCCGGCGGCGAGCCCGGACTGCACGGCGATCACCCCGGTGATCTCCAGCTGGCGCAGCCGCAGCCGCCCGGCCTGGCCGCCCTGGCTGCGGGCCCGCGCCACCGCCCGGCCACCCCGCCGAACGGCCCGGTTCAGCGGCGATCGGACGGTGTCGGCGGTGTGACGGTGCTCGGCCATGGTGGCGGTTACCCGGCGTACGGCCGGTGATTGCTCAGCTGGGCGACGGGGCGGGTGTCGACCCCCTACGCAGCCGCTCCCGCAAGCGGTCGCGGGCGGACGGGTCGGCACCAGCGAAGGCGGCCTGCTGCAGTTCCTTCGGGAAGATCCGGCGGATGCTGTCCGGATAACCTTCGCCGTCCTCGGGCACCTGGTATGTGAGCGGTGGTCCGATTCGCAGTGCGATCGGCACCGACTCGCCCGGCAACTCGTCCAGATTCCCGGGGGTGGTGCCCGGCGGTGGCAGCCAGGCGCAGTCCGCGCGGGCGAAGATCGTGTCGGCCTTCGCGACGGTGTCGGCGCCCGGCGGGCTGACGCCGAACACCGTGGCCACGCAGATCGGGTGCCAACCCGGTTCCCGGGTCACCTCGGTGCGGAAGATCGGGTCGTGCTCGAGCGCGTCCACCGCCCGCACGGCGAGGTCGTCCCGCAACGGTCCGGGCAGGTCCACGTCCGCGTGCGGCGCGCAGGCGCCGGCGGTGAAGGCGAGCACCGGGACCACCAGCAGGACGACCCGTCGACGTGTCACGCCCGGACGGTAGCCGATCCGCGACGGCCAAGCGGTCCCACGGCTGCCGCCCCGCGACCGGGGTCAGCGTCCGGCCAGCACCGCAACGCCGTCGCCGGCGAGTTCGGGCAGTACGACCCGCCGGCCGCTCAGCGCGAGCAGCAGCGCCTCGCCGGTGCCCCGTACCTGCGGCCCGTCCCCGGCCGACCAGTCCAGGTCGGTGGCCTCGAACCGCAGCCCGGCGATCCGCCGCCGGTTGACGAAGCCGATGGCCCGCCCGCTCAGCAGGAAGTCCAGCGACACGCGCAGCCGGTCCGGGTGCAGCTCGGCGCCGACGCCGAGGGGGCGGCGGATGTCCTGCCCGTGCACCTGCAGGTCGGTGAGCTGACCCGGGTGCCCGACCACCGGCGGTCGCAGCGGGTGCTCCGCGTTCGACCGCAGCACCGCGGCCAGCTCGCCCGCCGGCCGGCGGCCCACCTCCCGGGCCAGGCGGGCGTTCGCGCCGTGCAGGTTGAAGCCGGACCGCACGAACGCGGGCAGGAGCCGCCACTGCGGCACGACGAACGGCACCGCCAGGTGCGCGGCCACCTCGCGGGTGGTCCATGACCCGCACAGGCTCGGCGCGGCGAGCTGCTCGGGGGTGAGCGAGTCGATCAGGTCGGCGATCCGGCGTCGCTCGGCCGCGATCATCGGAAGCAGGTCGGCGTTCACCCCACCATCCTCGGGTACCGGCGTCGCGGTCCCCTCCCGGGCACGCCCGGTCGCGGCCCGGTCAGCGGCGGAAGGTGCGGTCGAGCAGGCCGAACAGGGCGGCCCAGTGCCGCTCGGTGGCCTGCTCGTCGTACATCGGAGTGTCGGACTGGGTGTAGCCGTGCCGGGCCCCCCGGTAGACCTCGGAGGTGTAGGCGACCCCGGCCGCGTCGAGGGCCTTCTCCAGGGTTTCGATCTGCTCGGCGGTCATCGACTGGTCCTGGTCGGCGTGGCCGAAGTACAGCTCCCCGGTGACCGCGCCGACGCCCAGGTGCGGGCTGTCCGGGGCGTCGGTGACCACCCGCCCGGCGTGGAAGGCGGCCGCCGCGGCGATCCGGTCCGGGTGCGCCTCGATCGCCCGCAGCGCGTTGGTGCCGCCCATGCAGTAGCCGGTGATGGCGACCGGGCCGGGCGTCACGTCCGGCTGCCCGGTCAGGAAGTCCAGGTAGGCGGCCGTGTCCCGGGCCACCACCTCCGAGGTGAGGGCGCCGATCATCGGGCCGAGCTGCTGGAACAGCGCTCCGCGCTGCGCGTCGTCGCCGAGCCCGGACAGGTCGACCAGCGGCGCACGGCCGAACCGGTGAAACAGGTTCGGCACCAGCACCACGTATCCGCGGGCGGCGATGGTCTCGGCCATCTCCGCCATCCGGGGGCGCAGCCCGAACGCGTCCATGAACACCAGCACCCCGGGAAAGGGTCCGTCGCCGTCGGGCCGGACGAGGTAGGCGTCGGCCACCCCGTCGCCGGTGGGCACGTCCACGGTCGTCGTCTGCACTCTGGGACCTCCTTGCGTCGCGCGTACCGCACCGCACGCTACGCCTGGGCATGGCGGCCGGCACGGCGAGGTCTTCCGGTCGGCGGGTCGAGCGGGCATGCTTGGTGGATGGGAGAGGTGCGACCGATGCCCAGCTTCGGTGACCTGTTCACCGACCTGCGCGGCGAGGACCGGACGATGCGGGTCAGCTACCACCCGGACCGCGGCGCGGTGGTGCTGTCGCTGTGGAGCGGCACCGTCTGCCGGGGCTCCTTCCGGATGCCCGTCGACGACGTGGACCGGCTCCTGGTCCTGCTCGGCGAGGTACGGCAGGCCGTCCCGCCGGCGGGCGGCGGTGACGGCGGCGGCGCGGACGAGGCCACCATCGCGGGCACGGCCGAGGTCCCGTCGCCGTCAGTGGAGCGCACCGGCGACATCTCGGGTACGGCGCACCGCCTGGCAATCCTGCCGACGCCCCGAGTCGCCTGAGCCCGACCTCCACAATCGACCCGAACGGGGGCAGACGCCCTGGACTTCGCGAACTACCGTCGAAGCAGGAGTTCGCGAAGGGAGGAGCAATGCTTCCCGTCTCACCACCCACCACCCGCCGTCCCGGTATCCGAGCCACGCTCGGGATGGCCGTCCTCGTGGCCGCCGGCCTGGCCGTGCCGGCCATTCCCCCGTCGATCGCCGGGTCGTCCCCCGGCCCGCTCACCACCGTGACGCTGGTCGCCACCACCAGCCAGCCGACCATCCAGCAGGGTTCCCGCGGCGCCGCGGTGGCCACGTTGCAACGCCGGCTCACCGCCCTGCACTACGACGTCGGCGGCGTCGACGGCATCTTCGGCCCGTCGACCTTCCACGCCGTGGTCGCCTTCCAGAAGGTCAACAGCCTGGCCCGGGACGGCATCGTCGGCCCGCGCACCTGGGCGGCGCTGGCCAATCCGGTGATCCCGAAGCCGAAGTACACGCACACCGGCTATTCGCTGGAGGCCAACCTGAGCAAGCAGGTGCTGTACCTGGCGCGCGGGGGGTCAGTGGTACGCATCCTCGACGCCTCCAGCGGCAAGGCGAGCACCCCCACGCCCACCGGCAACTACACCATCCAGCGACGCATCGACGGCTGGCGGCAGAGCGACCTGGGCCTGCTGTGGCGGCCGAACTACTTCTACCGCGGGTACGCGGTGCACGGCGCGACGTCCGTGCCGGCGTACCCGGCCAGTCACGGGTGCGTCCGGGTGCCGATCCCGGCGATGAACCGGCTCTGGTCGGTCATCGGCGTCGGCGTGCCGGTGCACATCTACCGCTGATCGCACCGCACGGCGGCTTCCGGGGGATCCCGGGGGCCGCCGTCGCCGTAGGATCGGCCGGATGATCCGGTTCCGGCTGGCGATGCTGGTGGCGGCGGGGTTCTTCCTGGCGGTGGCGCTGGCCGTGCGGGCACTGACCGACGGCTGGCCGGAGCAGTTCTCCGGCACCGCCCTCTACGCCTCGATGACGTACGCGGGGATGCACCTGCTGTGGCCGCGGCTGCGGCCGGTCCCGGCGGGGCTGCTGGCCGTCGCCTGGTGCACGGCGATGGAGACCTTCCAGCTCACCGGCGTGCCGGCCGCGCTGTCGGCGCACAACCTGCTGGCCCGGCTGGTGCTCGGCGTGCAGTTCGACCCGGTCGACCTGCTCTGGTACCCGATGGGCGTGGTGCCCCTCGTCGTGCTGCACGCGCGGGCGCCGTTTGCCGGGGCGCTGACGGGGAAGACCGGGCATCCAGCCGAGAGAAGGGCCCTCACGATGGACGACAACCAGTTCATCGGCCTGGTGGCGAAGCGTACCGGGACGTCGTCGGAGCAGGCGACCGCCCTCGCCCGGGCCACGCTGACCACCCTGGCGGAACGGATCGACGGCGGCGAGGCGCGGGACCTGGCCGGTCAGCTGCCGACCGGCCTGCGGCCGTACGCGTTCGCCTCCGGGGAGACCGCCGAGCGGTTCGGGCTCGATGTCTTCGTGGAACGGGTCAGCGGGCGCGCCGACGTGGACGTCGACCAGGCGAAGGACGCGGTGACGGCCGTGTTCGACGTGCTGCGCGAGGCGCTGTCGCCGGAGGCGTACGGGCAGGTCGTGACGCAGCTTCCCGCCGAGTACGGGGAGGTCGCCGACCAGACCGCGCCGTTCGTGGAACGCACCCGCTGACGGCGCCCTTCGAGGTCGGGGAGCATGATCCACCGGGTGCCGGGTACCCAGGGCGTCCGCGTACGTGACCGGACCCGCAGGGAGCTGGGATGAGCGATGAGCAGGACGATCCGCTGCGGCGACCGCCGGAGGCCGACGCCCGGGAACAGCAGCAGGACGAGACGGTGGTCGGCCCGCCGGACCGGGTCTCCGACGCGGTTCCCGAGGCGTCCGAGGCCGACCTGGCGGAGCAGGGCGTCCTGGCGCCACCGAGCGACCGCACCGACCTGGCCCACGCGGTACGCGACGATCTCACCCCGGCCGACGCGGTGGAGCAGAACCAGGAGATCCCGCTACCGGATGAGGACCGCCGCGGCTGAGGGCCGGCCCACGTGGCCCGTCCACTCCCGACCGTCGCTCCGGTCGGGTGTCCTCGGCCGTCGCGCTGGCCCCGTCAGCGGTCCGGGCTCTCCGCCGGGGCCATGAGGCGCAGCGCGTTCGGGTCCAGCCCGATGCGGACCGGCGTCTCCGTTACCTGTCAGTGCGCTTTAGCGACTGGTCGGCATGTCCCGCCTTGCGGTGGGACGGTCCCGGTCTTGTCCGCGTGGGCGGTGCCGGGTTGACGTTTCATGGCCACCGGCCCGCCGGGGCGGGTCTTATGGTCGGCTCCACGTCCTGCCACCGGGCCACTCCCGGCGGTGGTGATGG
>NZ_JBSGJR010000510.1:0-5155 GCF_053605645.1 Micromonospora sp. NPDC003776 | reverse complement strand
TACGCCCTGCACGGGCTGGACGCGGCGGCCGCGCACGCCGGCCGGGCGCTGGGCCTGGCCGACGACAGCGACCCGGTCGGCCGGCTGCAGCTGGAGCTGCTGAGCACGGAGATCTCGTTCTACCGGGACGGCAACGCCTTCCTCTCCGGAGGCGGGCCGGAGCAGCTGCACGCGCTCGCCGACCGGCTGCTCGCGCACGGCGACGACGCCTGCGCCGCCCGGGCCTGGACACTGCTCGGCCAGGCGGCGTGGCTGCGCGCCGACCGGACGGCCGCGGTGGCCTGCCTGAACCGGGCCGTGGCGCTGTTCGAGCCGCTGCCGGACAGCGGCCAGAAGGCGGACGCGCACGCCGAGCTGGGCCGGCTGCACATGCTCAACTACGAGCGCGACGAGGCCGTCGCCGCGGCGGAGACGGCGGCCGGGATCGGCGCCCGGCTCGGGTTGGCGGAGGTCAACGTGAACGCCCGGATCACCGCGGCCACCGCCCGCTACCAGGCGGGCGACCGGTCCGGCATCGACGAGCTGCACGCGCTGGTCGAGTCGAGCCGGGCGCAGCAGTTGCTCGCGCTGCCGCGGGCCTTGCAGAATCTCGCGTTCGCGCTGCGCGAGGAGGGCGACTGGGTGCGCTCGGACGCGCTGCTCACCACGGCGCCCGAGGCGAGGGGCAGCGGGCAGACCCTGGCCACCAGCTACTCCGGCGAGGCGATGCGGGCGTACTTCGACGGGGACTTCGGCCGGCTGGTCGCCGCCGCCGACGCCTTCGTCGACACCCCGACCGGCGGCTGGGACATGCAGGTCCGGGGCCTGCGCTCGTGCCTGCTGGTGCTGCGCGGGCAGCCGGTGCCCCCGGCGCCCCGGCCGGCCCCCACCCCGCGCGACGGCGGCGCCGAGCCGGTCCGGCACCGGGACGACGTGGCCGCCGCGCTGGACGACGCCCGGCGCAGCGGCTTTCACCGGCCGCACTGGACCATGCTGGGGATGGCCGCGCTGTGCCGGGCCCTGCAGGGGCGGGCGGACGAGGCGGCGGAGCTGATCGACGAGCTGGCCGTCGCCTGGTCGGCGGTGCCGGCCCTGGCCAGCGGCGAGTGGATCGCGGCCGCGGCGTACGCGGCCAGCCTGGTCGGCCGGGACGCGGCGGTGCGGGTGCGCGCCATGCTGGACCGGCTCGACCACCGGACGCCCTGGTCGGAGGCGGCGCTGCGGACGGTCACCGGGGCCCTCGCGGCGGCGGACGGTGACCACCGGCGCGCCGGTGAGCTGCACCTGGCCGGCGCGGAGATCTACGCCCGCATCCCGGACGTGACCGACCGGATGCTGGCCCTCGCCCTCGCGGTGGCCGAGCTGGACCGGGCGGGGGACGACGACGCGGCCGCCGCGCCGCTGGCCGAGGTACGCGCCTTCGCCCAGCGCAACGAGGCTCCCGGGCTGCTCGCCCTGGCCCGCCACCCGGTCCCCGACACCGGCCCGGCGGTCGCCTGCTGACCCGGTACGCCGGCGCGGGCGGGCGTCAGGCGGGGACGGGCTGGCGGGGCTGGGCCTTCGCCTTCTGCGCGTAGATGTCGACGTACTCGCGGCCGGAGAGCTCCATCAGCTCGTACATGATCTCGTCGGTGACGGCCCGCTCGACGAACCGGTCGCCGGCCATCCCCGCGTACCGGGAGAAATCGAGGGGTGCGCCGAAGCGGATCCGCACCCGGCCGAGGTTGGGGATGATCTGGCCGGTCGGCTGGATCGCGTCGGAGTTGAGCATCGCCATCGGCACCACCGGCGCGCCGCTCTCCAGGGCGAGCCGGGCCACCCCGGTCTTGCCCCGGTAGAGCCGGCCGTCGGGGGAGCGGGTGCCCTCCGGGTAGATGCCCGCGATCCCGCCGGCCCGCAGCACCCGGAGCTGGGTGTCGAGCGCCGCGCGGGCGGCCCGGCCGCCGGTCCGGTCGACCGGGATGGTGCCGGAGCCGACGAAGAACATCCTGGTGAGCCAGCCCTTGATGCCCTTGCCGGTGAAGTACTCCGCCTTTGCGATGAATGTGACTTTTCGCTTGACGATGAGCGGGGTGAAGATCGAATCCGAGAAGGAGAGGTGATTGCTGGCCAGGATGACCGGGCCGGTCTCCGGGACGTGCTCCAGCCCCTCGACCTGCGGGCGGAAGATCAGCCTCAGCAACGGGCCGAGGATGATGTACTTCAGCAGCCAGTACAGCACCGGGGTCCTTCCAGGCGGGCGCCGGAGGGGCCGCCGGGCACGCCCGGACCGCGCCCGGGGCGCCGTCGGCGAGCGGGAACTGTCGGGGAGAAGCCTACGAACCGGGAGCGGCACGCCACAACGCACTCCCGGAACCGGGTGCCGACGTGTCACGATTCAGGGCACGGCGTGCGGGGCGCCGGATCGGGACGCACCGGCGGGTGCGGCGAGGAGGTGTCCGGTGTCAGCGGGTGGGCCCCGTCGGGGGCGGCGGGACAACGGGCTCGACGCGGCCGAGTACGCGGTCGCGGGCGACGTCGATCCACGCGTCGGCGAGCATCTGCTCGACGTGCTGGCCGCGGGCGGCATCGCCGCCTACCTCCAGCCCTCCGCCGACCTGAATCCGGTCACCCGCACCACCACCGTGCCGGCCCGCCCGGTCGACCGGCTCTACGTCGACCGCTCGCACCTGACCACCGCCCGGGACTACCTGACCCAGCTCGCCGACGAGGGCGCTCCCGAGCCGGCCCGGGACGACGAGCCCGACATCGAGGCCGAGTGGGCCAAGATCGTCGCCGGCTTCCACACCGCCCCGGCCGCCGGCAGCCACCCGTGGCCCGCCGCCGAGGACGTCGACGAGCCGGTCGACCCGACCGGCCCGACCGGCACCGCCGGCGCCCGGACCGAGGAGCCCGCCGGCCCGACCGCCACCGACGTGCGGCGGCTGCCGTACGCGGCGGACGTCTCGGGGATCTCGGTCGGTCGGGGCCGGCCCGACGAGCCGTCGCTCCTGGACGGGCTGGACAGTTTCGGCGCCGACCTGCCGGACGACGAGGAGCACTACACTCCGCCGCCTCCGCCGCCGCTGCCGCGCTTCTCCAAGTACGCCGTGGTCGGCGTGCTCTGCATCGTGGTCGGATTCGTGCTCTTCCTCTCCCCCACCCTGCTGCCGGTGACCGACCCCTCGGTGGTGACGCTGCTCGGCTTCACCGGCATCCTCGCCGGGTTCGTGATGCTGATCTGGCGGCTGCGTCCCGGCGACTCCGACGAGCAGGACCCGGACGACGGCGCGGTCGTCTGACCGGCCCCGCCCGGATCACGGGACGCCCCGGCATCGACGGGCGGTCGCGTAACAGGGGTGTAACTTACGGTCAGTAGGAATACCGCTGTCCGTCACTTCCCGCACCGGCTGTCCGGTTTGTTCCTCTGGCCGGGTCGCCGGTCCCCCTGCAGATCGGAATGCCCGAGATGCGACAGAGTCCCCTCGTGGTGGTGGCCAACCGCCTCCCCATCGACGACAGTGTGGCGCCGGACGGCGCCTGCGAGTGGCGCCGCAGCCCCGGCGGCCTGGTGAGCGCCCTGCACCCCCTGCTCCGGCACACCCCCGCCACCTGGGTCGGCTGGGCCGGCGGCACCGGCCCCGCCCCGCACCTGCCCGACCTGGACGGCGTACGGATGCACAGCGTGCCGCTGACCGGCGACGACCTCCGCGACCACTACGAGGGGTTCGCCAACGCCACCCTCTGGCCGCTCTACCACGACGCGGTCGAGCAGCCCGAGTACCACCGCCGCTGGTGGGAGGCGTACCAGCGGGTCAACCAGCGGTTCGCCGAGGCGGCCGCGGCGGTGGCCGAGCCGGGCGGCCTGGTCTGGGTGCAGGACTACCACCTGCAACTGGTGCCCGGGCTGCTCCGCGAACTCCGCCCCGACCTGCGGATCGGCTTCTTCCTGCACGTGCCGTTCCCGCCCCCGGAGCTGTTCATGCAGCTGCCCCGCCGGGCCGAACTGCTGCGCGGGATGCTCGGCGCCGACCTGGTCGGGTTCCAGCGGGCGCAGGCCGCGCACAACTTCGCCCAACTCGTGGCCAAGGTGCTCCAACTGCCCGCCACCGACCGGCGGATCGCGGTCGGCGACCGGGTGGTCCGGATCGGCGCGTTCCCGGTCTCCATCGACACCGCCGAGCTGGCCGCGCTCGCCGCCGGGCCCGACGTCACCGACCGGGCCCGCCGGCTCCGCCAGGACCTCGGCGGCCCCGAGCGCGTCATCCTCAGCGTCGACCGGATGGACTACACCAAGGGCATCGAGCAGCGCCTCAAGGCGTACCGCGAGCTGCTGGCCAACGGGGACGTCAAGGTCCCGGACACCGTGCTGATCCAGGTGGCGGTGCCCAGCCGGGAGCGGGTCGGCCAGTACCAGATCCTGCGGGACCGGGTGGAGCACCAGGTCGGCCGGATCAACGGCGAGTTCGGCCGGGTCGGCGAGCCGGCCATCCACTACCTCACCCAGCCCTTCGACCGGGCCGAACTGGCCGCCCTCTACCGGATCGCCGACGTGATGGCGGTGACCCCGCTGCGGGACGGGATGAACCTGGTCGCCAAGGAGTACGTCGCCGCCCGGGTCGACGACACCGGGGCGTTGCTGCTCAGCGAGTTCGCCGGCGCGGCCGCCGAGCTGCCCCAGGCGTACCTGGTGAACCCGCACGACCTGGAGGGGCTCAAGCAGCAGCTGCTGCGGGCGCTCCGGGCCACGCCGGAGGACGTCTCCGCCCGGATGCGGGCGATGCGGGAGCACCTGCGCCGCAACGACATCCACGCCTGGGCCGGCTCCTACCTGAGCGCGCTGGAGGAGAGCGACGCGCTGCTCGGTCGGCGCGTCCCGGTGGACTGACCGCGCCGTTCAGCCGAGCGCCGGCACCGGATCCTTGTCCAGCCAGTCCAGGATCGCGTCGATCGGCTCCCGCCAGCGGGCGTCGAGCATCAGGTCGTGCCCCATGCCGGGGAAGAGCAGCGGGGCCGAGGCGTACCGGCGGGCCGCCCGGGTCAGCGCCGAGGCCGGGACCACCCGGTCGTCCGGGCTGCCCAGCACCAGCACCGGCGGGCGGCCCACGGCCGGCTCCGGGTCCCGGCCGGTGAGCAGCTGCCACTGCGCGCGCCGGCTGGCCCGGCCCAGCCCGGCGACGTACCGGCGAGCGTCGGC
>NZ_JBSGJR010000509.1:0-5158 GCF_053605645.1 Micromonospora sp. NPDC003776 | reverse complement strand
GTCCGGATACGACGACGGCCCGCCGATGGCGGGCCGGTTCGGTTCGTGCCGCTGAGGTGCGCGGCACGGGTGGTGACCGCCTCCTGAGGGAGGCGTTTTCGGGGCGGTTGCGTCGGAGGCTCTGCTCGCGGCGTACCTGGGAGCCCTGCGCAACCGATGCCGCCCCATCGGTCCGGGGAGCGGCGAGTTGGTGTCAGCGGCGCAGTGGCTGCGCGGCTTGATCGGCGCGGAGCCTGGCGGGCAGGTCGGCTGGTATGTCGGCGTAGGGTTCGACGGCCGCGAGAACCTCTGCCGGGTCGACAATCGTCTCGATCCGGCCGAGGTGGATGGTGTCGGGTTGGCGGTCGGGTTCGGTGACCGGGTCCCAGGTGAAGTCGACGACGGTGGCGATGTAGGTGCGGTGCGGGTTCCAGCCGACCTGGATGGTGTACCGCTCGAAACCGGGTTTGGGTGTGAGGTTGTAGAGACTCATGCATTCCTTCCGTGGCATAGCTGCCTTCGGGAGTGGGGCCGCCGCAGCAGGCCACACGGCGGGCGTTGCTGGCTGAACTGCTGACCAGGGGTGTCGTTGTGCCGCCGACCTGGCGGGAGCATCGGGTGGGCGCCGCACGCGCTCCCCCATCAACGGCGTGGGAGCGGCAAGCGCTGACAGGCGAGGATTGGCGGCGCGAGCGGCGGCGGGCCGAAGCGTGTGGGCGTAAAGCCAAACCGACCCGGTGCGCTATGCCCGTCGGTGTCGGGCGCGGTTTTCAGCGGCTTCGATGATCTTGTCGCGTCGGGCGGGCGGGAGGTCGGCGAGCAGGTCGACGTAGTGCTGTTCCTCGGCGGTGAGCAGTGGGGCGGACGCGGTGTTGTAGGCCAGCCTGGCGGCCTCGTGTTCGGCCTCGATCGGCCCGCTCGGGTAGTAGGCGCAGGTGACCTGGCGAAGTTGGGCGGCCGCGGTGAGCGGGTCTCGGGACAGCGTGGTGTCGTAGAGGCGGAAGTTCGCCGGCAGGTCGGCGGCGCCGATCGCGGTGATCAGGCACAGGTTGGCCTGAACGTTGTGGGCAAAGGCGTCGGAACGGGCGGGTGCTCCGCCGCGGGCTCGCACGGCGGCGCGTTCGGCCTGCCAGCGCAGCCGGGCTTCCTCAGCGCTGCGGGCGAGGGACAGCAGGATCGCGCGGATCGGATCCATCAGGACTCCCCGTTCTTTCGGGTGCTCGCGTTGCAGGTGGAAGGGTTGTGGTGGGTGCGGGTGATGGCGTCCTCGATGGCGGCCGGTGGCAGCCCGGCCTGCAGGGCGTGCAGGACCAGGTGGGCGAGCTGGTAGACGGGGTCGATCTGCAGGGCGTGCTCGGTGGCCATGAGGGCCAGGACCCCGTCGCCGCATCGCCATGCGGTCAGGGCGAGCACGGTCGCCGGTGCCGCCGCGAGTGGTGGGTGCGCGCGGCGGGTGACCTCGGCCCAGAAGGTGATGTGCTGCTCGTGTGGCTGGGTGAGGTCGATGGCGACATCGCGTACGGCCCGGTCGGTCAGCAGCAGGGTCAGCCAGGCCACCTCGTCGTCAGTGAGCCGGGCGTTGTCGTGCTGGCGGAGCGCGTCGCGGACGGCCAGCACGCCGGCCTCGAATACGGCGGTGCTGCCTGTGATGGTCAGGGCCCGCATGCGGGTGGCCGCCGTGTCGGTGGCGTCGCGGATGCTGTCGCGGCCGCTGCCCTCGGGGGTGAAGCGGCGGGCTACCGCGGCCCGGTCTGGTCGTGCGACGAGTCCGGCGACGGTTGCTTGGACGGCGACCAGTGACGCGGTCGGGTCGAACGGGGTTCCGTCCGCCGGGCAGCAGGTGGGGTCGTCGCAGGTGAGGCTGAAGATCCGCGTTCCGGTGACCCGCAGCATCTCCCGCACCGTCAGGCCAGCGGTGGTGAACGCGTCGCCGACGACCCGCAGTGCCGGGTCGAGGTGTTCGGGGGTTCCGTAGCCGACGAGGACGAGGTCGGTGATCGGCTGTTGCCGTTGCACGACCGGGACCATGTGGGCGGTGAACTCCCGCAGGAGGTGTGCGTGGGTGGGCAGGTCGCCGCGGGCGGCGAACACGATGCGCCGCTGCCGGGAGGCGATCACGACGATGCTGCCGTCGCTGGGGTGGAAGCCGAGCAGGTACGGCACTGCGGCCGCCAGGTCGGCTGAGGATCGGACGGTCAGTCTGTTCTCTGTGAAGGACACGATGTCTCCAGGTGGGAGAGGGTAGGAAGTGCACGGCAGGCACCCACGCCGAGAGTGGTTGGCACGTCTGCGCCGCCTGCTCCGCTGGGTGAGCAGCCGCCATCCCTAGGCGGACCGTGGGTGCGGTGGCGGCTGCTCGGGAGCGAAGACGGTGGGCGGCGGACGGGTTCAGTCGTTGTCGGGATCCAGGTAGAGGTCGACGCCGACGCCCTCGACGGTGACGCTCACCGTGACCAGGCGGTGGTCGACGCCAGCCAGGGCCCGGTGCAGATCGACGCGGGCGAGCGCTTCGGCGGCGGTGGTGGCGGTGGCGGCGCTGGTGTGACCGCGTAGCCACATCTCGTACTCGTGCCGCCACGCAACCCGGAAGCGGTCACCGTCGGGCGTGGCTTCGCCCGGGTCGGTCCAGCCGTACGCGGTCCACGGCCGGGCCGCGGCCGGCCAACTGGTGGTAGCCGGGCGCATGGTGTCTCGGGCCGCTTCGCAGGCCTGCCGATCGGTGGCGGCGGCGACCAGCAGCATCAGGTCGGCGACCACCGTGACGTGATGTGCGCGGGGCAGCCGGTCGAGGCCGAGGCCGGCCAGGAACCGGTCGACCCGCTGCGCGGTGTGTTGGTAGACGCCGCCGATCTCGTCGTCGACCAGCGCGCGGATCGCCCGGGTGCGGATGTTGCGCCGTAGGTCGGCGAGAGCGTGCACGGCGGCGTCACGTGCCGCCCTCGCGGCGGGCAGGTCGTCGGCGTCGGCAGGCGGTGCCGCGGTGACAGGTGGGGTTTCGGTGTCGATGTCGGCGAGGGACACCTCTTCGGGGTGGTCGGCGGTCTGCCAGGTCAGCCCGGTCAGGCTGATCCCGGCGCCGGCCAGCACCGGCAGGTGCCCCTTTACGATGGTGCGTGCCGTTTGCTGTGCCTCGGCCTTGCGGGTCGCGGTGGCCCAGGTCTGCAGCGTGACCCGTGCGGTGATGCGGTACGGCTGCGGTCCGGGCTGTTCGTTGCCGCACGTTACGGCTGTCACATCGATGACGCGCCTCGGGTAGACGGCGATCGCCGGCTGCAGCCGGCGCAGTTGCTCCGGCACGTCCCAGCGAGCCTGTTCCCGCGCCTGCTCGAGGCTGAGGTGCGACCGGGTGTAGGACAGGTGGGCCTCTGCGGTGACAGTCCATCGTTGCGGCAGGGGCTCCAAACCCCAGGCGGCGAGCGTGTCCTCGCAGCCTGGCCGGCAAATCAGCCTGGTGCGTAGTGCGGCGATGAGCGCGGCACGGGCCTCGACTGCGAGCCTCCGCCGCTGCCCGGTCGCGGCGACCGTCTCAGCGTGCAGGGCACGAATCTGGTCGATGAGGCTTCGTCGGGTCATTGCCTGGGTCCCCGGTTGCCGGCCGTGAACAGGTAGGTGTCCGTGACCCGCTCGGCGCATGAGATCGGCGTCGTGCTGTCGGCCAGGTGGGAGTCGCCGCCGCTCGCGGTGTTGGGCGCGGCGACGCCGCTGCAAGGGTCAGGTGGGTCTGCGCTGGAGTGGTCGGCGCGGACGTCGCGGAATGTCAGGTGCACGGGTCCTCCTTTGGGCATGAAGAAGGCGGCCACCGGGTGGTGACCGCCTGAACGGATGGGGGTGCCGCGCCCCATCCCATGGACGAGAGGCGTCGGGTGTGTGATGCCCGGATCTGCGACTCGTGACGGCAGCCGACCGGAAGCGGTGGGCGCGATGCCGTCGCGCGGGGCGTCAGATCAGAGGGGCATTAGAAGCAGGGAGAAACCTCAGGTTAGGCCCGCCGGGAGCCTTGTCGGCCGGGCTGTCAGATGCGACCTTCTGGCAGAACCTGACAGCGGCCTCTCCCCTGTCAGTTGGTGCTCATCCGAGCGGAACCAGCGGAAGTCGGGGCGGGACTGCGGCCGCCATGGCTCGGCTTCGGCTGGCGGGCAAGTCGACTGCCCAGCCGACGAAGGCGGACAGATGCGGGGACGGCGTAGTGCGATGCCAAGCGTGACAGCGGATCCGAGCGCACCTGTCAGGATCGACAGACCCACTGCGGCCGCGGCACGGTCGGCCCGGTCCTCCGGGTCGAGCAGGGAGTGGGTAACGTCCAGCGCCCACTCGTGCCCGTTGATGGCGCCGGCTACTGGCATGTGGCTGGCCCGCCGCGATCTGATCCGTAATTCGGCCCGGTGGCTCCCACTGGTGGCTTTCACGCCGAAACCGGCTGACCGGCCGGCTCGACGTTGCCTCCCTGCGCAGTGCCCATCGTGATGGCATGCTTCGGTCTACGACCGGTCAAAGGAGGCGCAGCGCAGCCCATGCCGACTATCGTTGTCCATCGACCCTTTGACGTCACGATGGCCCGCGTGAAGATCAAGGTTGACGGGCGCCTCGCGGCGCGCCTGAAGCGCGGGGCTAGCCAACGCTTCGAGGTAGCACCGGGCCGGCATGTGGTGCGGATGCATCTGGGCTTGCAGGCCAGCCCTCCGGTCGAGGTGAACGTGGACGGCACCGAGACGGTCACCTTGGAAGCAGCGGTATACGAGCGATCGTGGAGGTTCACGGAAACATTCCTGCGGCCCGGGAGCGCCCTCGACTTGCGGGTGATGTGAACTACGCATTACGAGATCAAGTTGGTGACCTGTGCCTACCTGGCCACGACTGGCCTGACGTGCGGAAATGCCTCTCGGCATCTCACAGCGTCGGTGGTCGCGGTTCGGCCTCTTGAGGACCAAATGAGGACTGCTGCCGGCCCGGCGCCCGACCTCCTGATCCGTAGCGTCTCGGATCAGCTTAGGGATCCTGAGTCGGATTGAGTGTCCGGGATCGTTTCCCACCTGGGTGGGGTCGCGTGGGCGTGGAGGTGGAATCCGGCGCCGAGTGCGGCTCCGCGTGGCCGGTGGCCGGTGGTGGGTGTGCTGATCGTGTTCACGTCCTGGTGCCGGTGGGCTGCGCGGGGCAGTCTGGGCCGGTCCGTTGGTGCGTG
>NZ_JBSGJR010000508.1:0-5172 GCF_053605645.1 Micromonospora sp. NPDC003776 | reverse complement strand
GAAGCCCCGGCCGCCGCGCAGCAGCCGGCCGCCGCTGACCAGGCCGGCGGCGACCGCCACGCCGCCGGTGAGGTGGACCAGGTCGGTGGTGCCGGCGTACGCGCCGTGCCGTTGCTCGGCCAGCACGGCCAGGTTCGCGTCGGTGTCGACGCCGACGGTGAAGCCCGGCTCGCGCAGCGCGCGGCGCAGCTCGGCGGCGAGCGGCACGTCCCACCAGCCCAGCGCCGGCGCGAGCGGGACGCCCTCGTCGGTGTCGACCAGCCCCGGCACGCCGACGGTGAGGCCGAGCACGGCGCGCCCCTGCCCGGTGACCCGGTTGATGGCACGACGGGCCAGGGCGGCGAGGGCCTGGACCGCCTGTTCGGGGGTGGCGGTCGCGGCGGCGAAGGCGCGTCGCCAGCTGAGCAGCCGGTTGCCGCCCAGGTCCACCGCGACGGCGACCAGCTCATCCGCGCCGATCTGCAGGCCGAGCCCCGCGTACGGCGAGCCGTCGAGGACCAGCATGGTGGCGGGTCGGCCGACCCGGTTCTCGGTCAGCCCGGTCTCGCGCAGCAGCCGCCGGTCGATCAGCTCGGCGACCAGGCTGGACACGGTGGCCTTGTTGAGCCCGGTGTACGCGGCGATGTCGGCCCGGGAGCAGGGCGCGTGCAGCCGGACATGCCGCAGGACCACCGCCCGGTTGGCCACCCGAACATCGCCGAGGTCGGTCGCCTGGGGTGGCGTGTGGATGCTGATCACGAGCTGCCCGCTTCCTGCGCCGAGGGTCCCGGTCCCGGTGGTGCAGCCCTCATCATCGTCCACCGTCGGAGCGGCCTCGTACCGGCCGCCGCCGGTTGTCTCAGGAGGTGGCGACGACGGCGCGGGACCGGTCCGCGGCGATCCGGATCGCCAGGCCAGCCACCACGCCGCCCATGACGTACCGCTGGACCTTCGCCCACGCGGGGCGGCGGGTGAGGAACGCCGACACGGTGCCGGCGGTGAGCACGATCAGCCCGTTCACGGTCAGCGCGATGCTGATCTTCGTCAGCCCCAGCAGCAGGCTGAGGGACTTGGTCAAGGATCGCCAGTGATCGTGGGCCGGTCGTGGGTGTCGGTGTCTTCTGGTTTGATGCGGGGCGGTGGGGGTCTGCGCCGGCGGTGAGAGTTGTGGTGCGTGGTGGCCTTGTCTGGGCGTGGCGAGGTTGGTGGCGGGTGAGTCGGACGGTGTCGCTGGCTGAGGGCGAGGCCTCCCGGACCGCGTGCGTCCGCGCTCTTGTGCGCGCCGGCGTGGATGAGAAGACCGGGGAGGTCCTGTCCCAGGCTGTGGTGGCCGAGCGTGTCGGCTGGTGCGCCGATCTGGTGGCGGGCATGGTTTCCGGGCTGTTGGCGCAGCGGTGGAACGCCGCGGATGTGCAGGTGTTGGCCTCCGGTGTGGACGCGGGCGGGCGGAGGTTGCCGTCGAACGCGTGGATGGCGTTGCGGCGGCTGGGTTGGACCGTCACCGTCCCGGAGGGGGTGAGGGTTAATGACCGGATCGTGCGGATGGCGCAGGAGCAGGCCGGGCGCGCGCTGCGCTCGGTGAACTGGCGTGCCGATCTGACCGCCGGAGTCCTCGCATCCTGGCCGGCCGACCCGGGCAAGCGCACGGCGCAGGAGTGGGATCAGGTGCGGAAGGCGATCCCTGGCGGGAAGGATCTGCCCGCCAACGTCATCAACGCGCGCACCCGGCAGGTGGCCAGGTTCCTCAACGCCAACGGTCGCCTCCCGGCGGATGTGTTCGAACTGGAAGGCATCCCGAAGGTGCCGCGGATGTTGCTGCTGGCCGCGTGTGACCGGCAGCAGGCCACGATCGAACGCGGCGAGGCCGACCCGGGCAGGGTGCTGCTGCGGTTCCAGTTGCCCACCCGTCCGGATCCGCGCACGTACGGGGACTGGACGTGGGTGGCCTGCCCGATCAGCCTGCCGCCCACCGTCCCGGCGGGCGCGGTGCTGCACCTGCCCACCCTGCGACTCACTGGCCGGCAGGTACGCGCCGATGTCGCGTTCACGCAGGTGGTGCCGAAAGCCCGACGTACCGGGCACGCGGTGGCGCTCGGTGTCGACTGGGGCCTGAACACCCTGCTCAGCGCGGGCGCCCTGCAACTGCGAGCCCATGGCCGGATCACCGCGTTGGGCGCTGGTGGCCAGTTCCGGGCCGCCGGAGTCCTTGCCAAGCAACACCGGCTGCGCCGCCTGTCCGAGCGGCTGCACGCGAAAGCCGAGCAGTATCTGCGGCTGACCACCGGCCGCCGTGAGGAGCACCTGAGCGCGAAACACGAGGTGCTGCGCGAGGAGATCCACCGCGTGTCCGAGCGTCGCTCGAACCTCAACCAGGCGCTCGCGTGGGCTGCCGCCCGCTGGACGGTGGACCAGGCGATCGCCGCCGCCGCGACCGTGATCTACGTGGAAGACCTGCGATCTTTGGAAGCCAAGGGCATGGGCGCCACCCTGAACACGCGCCTGTCCCAGCAGGTCCGCGGAAAGATCGTCGACCGGATGCGGCACCTCGCCGCCGAGGCCGGTGTCGCCGTGGTCACCGTCCCGGCCCGCAACACCTCCAAGCACTGCCCGCAATGCCTGACCCCGCTACGGCACCGCAAAGCCCCCGACCAGCCCGGCACCCCAGGCTGGAAATGGGCCGTCTGCCATCGGCGGTCCTGCGGCTGGCAGGGCGACCGCGACCACGGCGCCTGGCAGCGCATCGCCGCCCGCGGCCTCACCCACCAAGCCAAGACCGTCACCGACCACAGCAACGGCGCCATGATCATCCGCGCCGTGCTCGACAAGCTCGAAGCCTGCGCGGTCATCACCAGCACCAGCCGCGCGGACCGGTCGAAGACCGGACCCACCCGGCACAAGCCACCACGCCCCGCGCCCAGGCGACGCAGGGCACCCTCCCCCACCCGGCAACAGCACGGCCGGGCGGGCAAGCGTCCGGAGGGACACGCACCAACGGACCGGCCCAGGCTGCCCCGCGCAGCCCACCGGCACCAGAGCGTGAACACGATCAGCACACCCACCACCGGCCACCGGCCACGCGGAGCCGCCCTCGGCGCCGGATTCCACCTCCACGCCCACGCGACCCCACCCAGGTGGGAAACGATCCCGAAAGCCACTTCAACTCAGGATCCCTACGCTAATCAGCGACGCTCTGCACCGCCACGTGCCCCCGCGCCGGGTCGATGAACTGCGGCAGCATGGACACGTACAGGATGGCGATCTTCGGGTTCAGCAGGTTGGTGACCAGGCCCATGGTGAAGAGCCGCCGCGGCCGGTCAAGCGGCAGCCGCGCCGGGGTGAACGCGGATGTGCCGCCCGGGCGCGGCGTCCGCCACGCCAGCCACAGCAGGTACGCCGCCCCGGCCAGCTTCACCGCCAGGTACAGCGGGGGCACCAGCACGAAGACGGTGGCGATCCCGGCGACCGCCGCGGCGAGGTAGACCAGAAACCCGACGGCCACCCCGAGCAGCGAGATAGCCCGGCCCGGCGACCCTGGGTGACCGACCGGGGGGCGACTTCACCCGGACCCTACGCCCGTTCCGCGGCCGGGCTCGCCAACGACGGGGGTGACCGGCGACACTACCGGGATGTCCATCGTCCTGCGCGCCCCGGCCACGTCCGCCGCCCCCGAACTGCTGCTGCGGCCGTGGTGCGACGGCGACGTCGACGCGCTGCTGGCCGCGTACCGGGATCCGGTGCTGCTGAGCTGGACCCGGGCCCCGGTGACCACCCGGGCCGAGGCGCGGGCGTTCCTGCGGCGCAGCCGGCAGGGCTGGGCGGCCCACCGGCGGTTCAGCTTCGCCGTGCTGGAGCCGACCGGGGCGGGGGAACGCCTCGTCGCGCACGTCGTGCTCAAGGAGGTCCTTCCCGGCTGTCCCGCCGCCGAGGTCGGCTACTGGACGGCGGCGCCGGCGCGCGGGCGCGGGGTGGCGCCACGCGCCGTGGACGCGGTCAGCGCCTGGGCGTTCGCCCGCTTCGCCGCGCACGGACTGACCCGCCTCGAGCTGCTGCACCAGGTGGACAACCCGGCCTCCTGCCGGGTGGCGCAGAAGAGCGGGTACGCGTTCGCGGAGGTGCTGCCGGCCCGGCCGCCGTTCCCCCGCGACGGCCACCGGCACGTCCGCCGCCGCGAGTGACCGACGCGGTCCAGGTCACCGACCGGCGAGGAAGAGCAGCGCCCCGGGCAGGCGGCCAGCGGCGTGCCGAGCACTCAGCGGCCGACGGGTTCGGCGCCCGTCGTCGCGTCGCCCGCGGCCGGCCCGAGCAGCCGCAGCAGCAGCCGCGGTTCGCCGGGCCACGCGTCGAGCAGCACCTGCCGGGGCACCTGGCGGCCGGCGTAGCGCAGCGCCAGGGCGACCACGACGATGTCGTCGAGCGGGCCGATGACCGGCAGGAACTCCGGGATCAGGTCGATGGGGCTGGCCACCCAGAGCCCGGCGACGACGATGGCCGCCTTCGCCCGGCGTGGCACCCGCGGGTCCTTGCGCAGCCGGCGCACGGTGGTCAGGCAGTCGGGGATGAACGCGGCCAGGTCCCGCAGGATGCCTGGCGGCAGCCGCCGGGCCAGCAGCACCAGCAGCCCCCAGCTGGCCAGCAGGCAGCCGACCGCGACAGCCAGCCCGATCAGCCAGTCGCGCACGCCGCTCGTCCTTCCCTCGGGGTACGGGCCGCTCGCCGGCCCCTCAGCAATCTACGCCCCGGCGCCGCCGCCCGCCTGAGCGGAATGCCGCTGACGCCGGCGGCGCTGAGCAGGGTCGGGACGGCGGATACGGTGGGCGCGGGAGGTGACGGCGGTGACCTACGGCTGGGAGGCGGCGGTCGAGGCGCAGATCCGGGCGGCGCAGGAGCGGGGCGAGTTCGACAACCTGCCCGGCGCCGGCAAGCCGATCCCCGGGCGGGACCTGCCCTACGACGAGTCCTGGTGGATCAGGAGCTTCCTGGAGCGGGAGCAGCTTCCGACGGACCTGCTGCTGCCCGCCCCGCTGCTGCTGCGCCGCCGCGTCGAGCGGCTCGCCGACGAGGTGCGGGACCTGCCGACCGAGGAGTCGGTACGGGCCTGCCCGGCCGCCGTGGTACTCCACGATCTTCTTGACGATCGCCAGGCCGATGCCGGTGCCCGGGTACGCGTCCTTGGAGTGCAGCCGCTGGAAGATG
>NZ_JBSGJR010000507.1:0-5178 GCF_053605645.1 Micromonospora sp. NPDC003776 | reverse complement strand
GCCGACGCGGCCCTCGACGACCTGCTGACCGACGGCAGCACGGTCGCGTTCGTGGAGGACTTCGCCACGGCGGTCGCGCTGGAATCGGCCGCCCGCCGGCGCGGGCTGGCCGTGCCCGGCGACCTGTCGATCCTGACCCTCGGCGACCCGACCGCCCCGGTCCCCACCGACATCGCGTTCACCGGGTTCCGCATCCCCCGGGAGGAGATGGGCCGGCAGGCCGTCGAGGTGCTGACCGGTGTCATCGACGGCAGCGCCGCCGGCCTCCAGCAGCGACTCCTCCCCTGCGAACTCGTCGAGGGCGACACCCTCGGCACCCCTGATCCGGCGGTCGACCGGCACTGAGCGGCCGGCCGCGCAACTGGAAGGAAGCAAGTGGTACTTATGCGTGCGGACGTCCTCGTCGTCGGGGGCGGACTGGGCGGCGTCGCCGCGGCGCTCGCCGCGGCCCGGGCCGGCCGGTCCGTCATCCTGACCGAGGAGTTCGACTGGCTCGGCGGGCAGCTCACCAGCCAGGCCGTCCCGCCGGACGAGCACTCCTGGATCGAACAGTTCGGCGCCACCGCCAGCTACCGGGCCCTGCGCAACGGCATCCGCGACTACTACCGCCGCCACTACCCGCTGACCGCGCGCTCCCGGGCCTGGACGGACCTCAACCCGGGCGCCGGCTGGGTGAGCCGGATCTGCCACGAACCGCGGGTGGCCGTCGCCGTGCTTGAGGAGATGCTGGCGCCGTACCGGGGATCGGGGCGGCTGCGGGTGCTGCAGCCGTACCGGCCGGTGGCCGCGGAGACCGACGGGGACCGGGTCACCGGGGTCACCCTGGCGCACCGCGACCGGGACGAGCGGATCGACGTGGTCGCGCCGTACGTGCTGGACGCCACCGAGACCGGTGAGCTGCTGCCGCTGACCGGCACCGAGTACGTCACCGGGTTCGAGTCGCAGGCCGAGACGGGCGAGCCGAGCGCGCCGGCCGGGGCGCAGCCGATGAACATGCAGGCGGTGTCGGTCTGCTTCGCCCTCGACCACGTCGACGGCGACCACACCATCGACCGCCCGGCCGGGTACGACTTCTGGCGCGACTACAAGCCCGACTTCTGGGGTGACCGGCTGCTGTCCTGGAAGTCGCCGCACCCGCGCACCCTGGAGATCGTCGAGCGCAGCTTCACCCCCAACCCGGACGACGACCCGCTGAGCGTCAACGCCGATCAGCGCGTGAACCCGGGTGACGGGAACCTGTGGACGTTCCGGCGGATCGCCGCCCGGCGCAACTTCGTCGACGGCACGTACGGCAGCGACATCACGCTGGTCAACTGGCCGATGATCGACTACTTCGAGGGCCCGGTCATCGACGTGCCGAACGCGTCGTGGCACCTGGCCAAGGCCCGCGAGCTGTCGTACTCGGTGCTGTACTGGCTGCAGACGGAGGCGCCCCGGCCCGACGGCGGCACCGGCTTCCCCGGGCTGCGGCTGCGCGGCGACGTGACCGGCAGCCGCGACGGCCTGGCGCAGGCGCCCTACATCCGGGAATCACGCCGTATCCGGGCCGAGTACACGGTGGTGGAGCAGGACCTCTCCCTCGCGGTGCGGGGCGAGCACGGCGCGGTGCACTACGCCGACTCGATCGGCGTGGGGATGTACCGCATCGACCTGCACCCGTCCACCGGCGGCGACAACTACATCGACGTCGGCTCCTGCCCATTCGAGATCCCGCTCGGCGCGCTGATCCCGCAGCGGATGGAGAACCTGCTGCCGGCCGGCAAGAACATCGGCACCACGCACATCACCAACGGCAGCTACCGGCTGCACCCCGTCGAATGGAATGTCGGCGAGGTCGCCGGCCTGCTGGCCGACTTCTGCCTGACGCGGGGCGAGTCCCCGCGTGCGGTCCGCGGCACCCCCAGCCTGCTGGCCGAATTCACGGACCGCATCTCGGCCGCCGGCGTGGAACGCCGCTGGCCGCAAATCGCGGGCTACTGAAACCCCCGGTGAGGAGAAGATTGTGAGATTAGGGAAGTCGCTGCGTCTGGTCGCCGCGGCACTGGCCGGCGCCCTCGCGCTGTCCGCCTGCGGTGGCGGCGAGGCGGAGGACAAGGGCCCGGCCCGGCTGCGGGTGACCGTCTGGTCGGCCAACGAGGCGCACCTGAAGCTGTTCAACGAGATCGCCGACGAGTACCGCAAGACCCACCCGGACGTCGCGGAGATCAAGTTCGACCCGCTGCCGTTCGAGAACTACACCACCACGCTGACCACCCAGATCGCCGGCGGGAACGCCCCCGACCTCGCCTGGGTGTTCGAGAACTCGGCCCCCGACTTCGTCGCCTCCGGCGCGCTGCTGCCGCTGGACGACACCCTCAAGAAGGCCGAGGGCTACCAGTACGAGGACCTCTCCCCCGCCACCCTCAAGCTCTGGCAGACCGGCGGGAAGCTGTACGCCTACCCCTTCTCCACCTCGCCGTTCGGGGTCTTCGTCAACACCGACATGGTGAAGAAGGCCGGGCAGAAGACGCCGGCCGAGCTGATCGCGGCCGGGCAGTGGACGTGGGACAACGCGCTGGCCGTCGCCGGGGCGACGGCCGCGAAGTCCGGCAAGGCCGGACTTGTGATCCGGGACTTCGACTACAAGGGTTGGGACAACCTGTCCACCTTCTGGACCGGGTGGGGCGCCCAGGCGTGGAGCGAGGACGGCAAGACCTGCGGCTTCAACAGCCCGGAGATGGTCGAGGCGATGACCACCCTGCACAAGGGCATCTTCACCCAGAAGGCGCTGCCGGGGCCGGGTACCACCGCCGACTTCTTCGCCGGTGACGCGGCCATGACGGTCACCCAGATCTCGCGTGCCTCGCTGCTGAAGGACGACGGCTTCGGCTGGGACCTGGTCCCGCTGCCGGCGGGCCCGAAGGGGCCGTACGCGGTGGTCGGCCAGGCCGGCATCGGGGTGATGAAGAAGAGCCCGCACGCCCAGCAGGCGGCCGACTTCCTGGCCTTCCTCACCAATCCCACCAACTCGGCCAAGCTCGCCCAGTTCTTCCCGCCGCCGCGGCAGTCGCAGCTGACCGCTGAGACCCTGGCGAAGACGAACCCGAAGCTCAAGCCCGAGCAGTTGCAGAAGGTGGTCATCGACGGCATCACCAGCGGCGTGGTGAAGCCCAGCCACGCCGGGCAGGCCGAGCTGAGCCAGCAGGTCCGTGCCGGCCTGGACCCGCTGTGGCAGCCGAACGCGGACGTCAAGGCCGTCCTGGACGGCGTCTGCGCCAAGATCCAGCCGCTGCTGGCGAAGTAGGGCCGACGATCATGACCCAGACGGACACCAGGGTGGGCCCGGCGGTTGCCGGGCCCGCCCCGGGCCGGGCCCGGCCGTTCTGGACCACCCGCCGCCGGGACCAGCTCACCGGTTACCTGTTCATCGCCCCGCAACTGCTCGGCAGCGTCGTGTTCGTGATCGTGCCGCTGGTCCTCGTGGTCTGGTACAGCTTGCACGAGTGGAACGTGCTCGCCGGCACCTTCGAGTTCGTCGGCGGCGACAACTACGCGGCGCTCGCCGACGATCCCAATCTCGGTGCGGTGCTGCGGGCCACCGGGCTGTTCTCCGTCGGCCTGGTCGTGCTCAACCTCGGCCTGGCGTTGCTGCTGGCGGTGCTGCTCAACCAGAAGCTGCGGGGCACCATCGTGTTCCGCACCCTGTTCTTCTCCCCCGTGGTGGTCTCCCTGGTGGCGTGGACCATCGTGTGGGGGTTCCTGCTGCAGAAGAACGGCGGGATCAACGGCCTGCTCGACCTGATCGGCGTGGACGGGCCGAACTGGCTGCGCAGCGAGGGCACCGCGATGCTGTCGGTCATCGTCGTGCAGGTGTTCAAGAACGTCGGCCTGAACATGGTGCTGTTCCTGGCCGCCCTGCAGGGCGTGCCGGCGGAGTTGTACGAGGCCGCCGAGGTCGACGGGGCGAGCCGGCTGCGCCAGTTCTGGCGGATCACCGTACCGCTGATCAGCCCGACGATCCTGCTCACGTCCATCATCACGGTGGTCGGGTCGTTGCAGGTCTTCGCGCAGATCGCGGTGCTGACCCAGGGCGGGCCGGGCACCTCGACCACGGTGCTCGTCTACTACCTCTACCAGCAGGCCTTCCAGTTCCATCACTTCGGCTACGGCGCGACCCTGTCGATCCTGCTGTTCGTGATCGTGCTCGCGCTCACCGTGCTGCAGTGGCAGATGCGCAAGAGGTGGGTCTTCCATGAGTCGTGACCTGTCGCGGCGGACCAAGCTGCTGCTCTACGGGGTGCTGCTGGTCCTGGCCATCCCGTTCGTCTTCCCGACCTGGTGGATGGTCACCTCGTCGCTGAAGCCGGTGGCGGACGTCTTCTCCTTCCCGCCGCAGCTGCTGCCGACGAATCCCCGGCTGGACGCCTACCGGCGGGTGTTCGAGCTGCAGCCGTTCGGGCAGCAGTACCTCAACAGCCTCTACATCGCGGTGCTGGTCACCGTCGGCACCTTGGCCGTGTCGGCGCTGGCCGGGTACGCGTTCGCGCGGATCCGGTTCCGCGGCCAGAACCTGCTGTTCCTGGTCGTCCTCGCGGGCCTGCTGATCCCCAGCGAGGTGACGATCGTGCCGCTGTTCCAGATGTTCTTCAAGCTGGGGCTGGTCAACACCCACTGGCCGCTGATCCTGGTGCCGATCTTCGGCGCGCCGAGTGTGCTGGCGACGTTCATCATGCGGCAGTTCTTCATCAGCTTGCCCGGCGAGTTGGAGGAGGCGGCCCGGGTCGACGGGCTGGGTCGCTTCGCCACCTTCTGGCGGATCGCGCTGCCGCTGTCGCGGCCCGCGCTGGGCGCGGTGGCCATCTTCACCTTCCTGCACAGCTGGAACCTCTACCTGGAACCGATCGTGTTCCTCTCCTCGCCGGAGAAGTTCACCCTGCCGCAGGCGCTCACCCAGTTCGTCGACGCCTACGGCGGCCCGATGTGGGACGTCCAGCTGGCCGCGGCGTCGATGACCGCCCTGCCGGTCCTGGTGGTGTTCGTCATCGCGCAGAAGCAGTTCGTCGAGGGCCTCGCGCACACCGGCCTGAAGGGATGACGGCACCGACGGTCGGGGTCGACATCGGCGGCACCAAAACGGCCGCCGCCCTGGTCGGCCCCGGCGGAGAGGTGCTGGCGCGCCGCGAGGCGGCCACCCCCGCC
>NZ_JBSGJR010000506.1:0-5183 GCF_053605645.1 Micromonospora sp. NPDC003776 | reverse complement strand
CCGGCCCGGGGGGCGCCCCCCCACGGGGCCCGCGCCCGTTCGAGTGGGAAAACGCCCAGCCGGTCCGGAAGCGGGCACCGGGTTGGTGCGGCCCGCGGGGGGCCAGGCACACTGGACCACCATGTCCCCGTTCACGCCCATGCTGCGACTGCACG
Source organism: Micromonospora sp. NPDC003776 (assembly GCF_053605645.1). Taxonomy (NCBI): domain Bacteria; kingdom Bacillati; phylum Actinomycetota; class Actinomycetes; order Micromonosporales; family Micromonosporaceae; genus Micromonospora; species Micromonospora sp. NPDC003776. Next base: position 5,028 of record NZ_JBSGJR010000506.1, on the reverse strand, counting down.
ACCGGTACGTTCTGCGCGAGCGCATCGGGCTCGGCGGGATGTCCGAGGTGTGGCGCGCCGACGACGAGGTGCTGCACCGCCCGGTGGCGGTCAAGGCCCTCGCGACCCAGCTCGCCGCCGACCCGCAGCTACGCGCCACCATCCAGCGCGAGGCCCGCGCCGCCGCGCGGCTCACCCACCCACACGTGACCCAGGTGTACGACTACGGTGAGGCCACCCTGCCCGACGGCTCGGTGGTGCCGTACCTGGTCATGGAGCTGGTCGAAGGGCACACCCTGGCCGACCGGCTGGCCGGCGGTCCGCTGGCCTGGCCCGAGGCGGTCCGGCTGGCCGGGCAGGTCGCCGCCGCGCTGGCCGCCGCGCACAAGATCGGCGTGGTCCACCGCGACATCAAGCCCGGCAACGTGATGCTCACCGAGACCGGCGCCAAGGTGCTCGACTTCGGCATCGCCACCCTCGCCGGGCCGCGCCACCCGCTGGCCGGCCAGACCGGCGAGCTGCTGATGGGTACGCCGGCCTACTTCGCCCCGGAGCGGATGACGCCCGGCCCGGCCAACCCCGCCAGCGACGTGTACGCCCTCGGCGCCCTGCTCTACCGCACCCTCACCGGCCGGGCTCCGCTGCCCGTGCAGACCTGGGACGACGTGCTCGACGTGCAGGCCCGCCGGCCCGCGGTGCCGCCGCTGCGCATCCCCGGGCTGCCCGCCGACCTCGCCGAGCTCACCCTGGCCTGCCTGGCCGTCGACCCGGCCCGCCGGCCCACCGCCGCGCAGCTCGCCGCCCGGTTCGGCGCCGGCCAGCCGGCCGACCCGCCGACCGCCATCCTGCCCACCCTCGCCCGGCCCGAGCACTCGCCGACGCTGATCGACCGGGCCGCCGCGCCGGTGCGCCCCGCCCCGCCCGCCCCGCCCCGGCCGCCGGCCCGGTCGAACCGGCTCATCGGGGTGCTGGTCGCGGCCGGACTCGTACTGCTGCTCGGCCTGGTCGGCACGCTGCTGCTCGACGGCAACTCCGACGCCCCGACGGGCGCCGGACCGGTCAGCTCCGCACCGACCGGGGAGCCCGCTCCCGAGTCGTCCACCGCCCCCGAGCCGGCCACCACCGAACCCACCACCACCGCGCCGGCGCCGGTCACCCTGCGCGAACTCGCCGCCCAGTTCGCCGCCGTGCTCGACCAGGCCGTCGCCGATGGCCAGGTCGACCGGAAGACCGCCAACGACCTGCGGGGGAAGGCAGCCGAGCTGAACCGCGGCAAGCCCAAGGACCGGGCCAAGCGGCTCGACGACCTGCGCGAGAAGATCGACGAGGCCGCCGACGACGGCAAGCTCGACCAGGGCACGGCCAGCGCGCTCCAGCAACTGCTCGACGCGTACGGGCAACTGCGCGAGCGCAACCAGGGCTGAGCCCGGCTGCTCCGACGCGCCCAACGGGCGGGAAAGCAGCTCCGCCGGTGAGAGGGCGTTCCTAGCATGGGAGCGTGTCCATCATTGAGGCTCATGGCCTGACGAAGGTGTTCCGGCGGCCGGTCAAGCGGGAGGGCCTCGGCGGTTCCGTGGCGCACCTGTTCACCCAACGCTTCTCCGACCACGTTGCCGTCGACGGCATCGACCTCACCGTCGAGGAGGGTGAGGCCGTCGCGTACGTCGGGCCCAACGGCGCCGGCAAGTCCACGACCATCAAGCTGCTCACCGGCATCCTCGTACCGACCGCCGGCGAGGTGCACGTCGGGGGCGTCGTGCCGCACCGCGAACGCAACGCCAACGCCCGGCAGATCGGGGTCCTCTTCGGACAGCGCACCCAGCTGTGGTGGGACCTGCCGGTCCGCGACTCGCTGGGCCTGCTGCGCGACCTGTACGACATGAGCGACGCCGACTACCGGGCGCGTCTCGCGCGCTTCGACGACATCCTCGAACTGGGCGAGCTGATGCCGATCGTGGCCCGCAAGCTCTCCCTCGGCCAGCGCATGCGCGCCGACCTGGCGGCCGCGCTGCTGCACCGCCCGCGCGTGGTCTACCTGGACGAGCCGACCATCGGCCTGGACATCTCGGTCAAGGACCGGGTCCGGGCGTTCCTGCGCGAGCTGTGCGCCGACGGCACCACGCTCATGCTCACCACCCACGACCTCGGCGACATCGAGGACGTCTGCCGACGCATCGTCATCATCGACCAGGGTCGGAAGATCTTCGACGGTACGATCGCCGCGGTCAAGGACGGCTTCGCCCGCCAACGGCAGCTGCACGTCGACTTCACCGCGCCGGTCGACCCGGCCCGCGTCGCGGTGCTACTGCCCGAGGCCGAGATCGAGGCCGGGGCCGACGCGCCGCGCCGGGACTTCACGCTCCGCTTCGACCGGTTCCGGCTCACGGCCGGCGAGGTGATGACCGCGCTGCTGTCGGTCGGCGAGGTGGCCGACTTCCGGCTCGACGAGCCGGCCATCGAGGACGTCGTGCGCCGCGTCTACGCCGGCGACCTGCGCCTGGTCGCGGAGACATCGTCGTGAGGAAGTACGCCTCGCTGGCCCGGATGCAGGCCCGCAGCGTCCTGGCGTACCGGCTGAACTTCGTCCTGAGCCTCTTCGCGCTCATGTTCCAGATGTTCGCGATGCTGGCGATCTGGGGTGTGATGCTGGGCGCCGGACGCAGCCTGGGCGGCTTCGACTGGGGGCACATGAAGGCGTACCTGCTGGTGGGGTTCGTCTGCGGCGCCCTGGTGTCGCAGAGCGCCGACTTCCGGATGGCCGGGCGGATCCAGGACGGCATGGTGGCCGTGGACCTGACCAAGCCGGTGGACTACCAGCGGGCCCGGTTCGCCGAGGCGGTCGGCGGGGCCTGGACCGAGATCGCCATGGCGCTGCTCGTCTGCGCGGGTGTGCTGCTGGTCAGCGGGCCGGTGCCGTGGCCGGGTGGGTCCGGCCTGGCCCTGTTCGCGCTCAGCCTCGTCGCCGTCCTGCCGCTGAAGTTCCTCGTGGTCTACATGTCGGGGCTGGTCTGCTTCTACACGCAGAACTACCTCGGGGTGCACTGGGCGCGGCTGGTCATCGTGAGCCTGTTCGCCGGCGCGCTGGTGCCGCTGTCGTTCTTCCCGCACTGGCTGCAGCAGCTCGCCGCGGTGCTGCCGTTCGCCAGCATGTCCGCCACCCCGGCGCTGATCTTCATCGGTCAGCTGCGCGGCGGCGAGGCGCTCGCGATGATCGCCGTGCAGTTCGTCTGGGTGGTGGCGCTGTGGCTGCTGGCCCGGCTCATCTGGCGCCACGCCATCAGGCGCGTCACGATCCACGGAGGCTGACCGTGCGCCGTATCGTCCGGCTCTACCGCCGCCAGCTCGGCGCCCACCTGCGCGCCGCCCTCCAGTACGAGGCCGACTTCTGGATCCTCATCGGGGCGGCTGCGCTCATGCAGGTGGTCGGCGTGGTGTTCCTCGGTGCCATCTTCGCGAAGATCCCCCAGCTCAACGGTTGGACGTTCTGGGAGGTCGTCGTCGTGTACGCGATGGTGAGCATCGCCGAGGGCGTGGGATCGCTGTTCTTCGAGGGCACCTGGCGACTCGCCATGAAGATCAACAAGGGGGAGTTGGACTACCTGCTGGTCCGGCCGTACCCGGTGACGTTGCAGGTGATGAGCAGCGACGCGGGCCTCAACGGGATCGGCAACATCCTGGTGGGCTCGATCCTGCTCGCGCTCGGCGTGGCGCACACCACCATCGACTGGTCGCCCGGCAAGGTGCTGCTCGGCATCGTCCTGCTGATCAGCGCGGTGATCGTCAAGGTCGCGATCTCGCTGGCCACCAACGCGGGCTCGTTCTGGATCACCGCGCCGTACAGCGTCGTCGGCTACGCCATCCACCAGGTGGGCGAACTGGCGCGTTACCCGATCACCATCTACGGCGTCGGCGTACGGCTGGCCATCGGCCTGGTGGTGCCGTTCGCGTTCGTCAGCTTCTTCCCGGTCGCGGTGCTCCTCGACCGGGGTGGTGCGGCCAAGCTCGGGCTGCTCACGCCGGTCGTGGCGGTCTACTGTGTGCTCGCGGCCCGCTGGGCGTTCCACCGGGGACTGCGCCGGTATGAGGGCGCCGGCAACTGACACCTCGTCCTCGACCTGGCCCCGCTGTGACGCGGCGGCGGTGGCGGCCGTCTTGTCGCGGCTGCCGCCGTATCAGGCCGGCTCCGCCGAGTCGCCCACCCGGACCCGGCCCGGCCGCACCACCTGCGCGTACGCGCCGACGCACGGCTGGGCGGACAGGCCGGGCAGGGGCACCACCCGGTTCAGCCGCGCGGGGACGCGCAACGCGTCCGGGTCGCGGGGAAGGGGCCCGTGCGCCAGGGTCGGCACCGCGCAGCGGGGCGTGGGCGCGACCACCCGGAGCACCAGCTCGTCGCCGATCCGCAGCTCCCGGCCGACCCAGTCGTTCTCCTCGAACCCGTCGCCGACGGTGTCGAGCAGCAGGTTCGGCCGGTAGCGGGCCGGATCGACCACGCCCGCGGCGGTGGCCGCGCCGACCCGGCGCAGGGTCGCGGTGGTCACCAGGTGCACCGGGGCGAAGTCGACGAAGCTGCCCGGCGGTGCGGCGGCGCCGAGCCGCCCCTCGTCCACGGTCACCGGCACCCTCACGCCCGCCGCGAGCACCTCCTCCGGCCGGGACCGCTCCAGCACGGCCTCGGCCGGCGGGGTGCCGGTGAGCGTCACCGCCTCGCCGAGCAGGTCGGAGAGGATCCCGTCGATCCGGTCGTCGTCGGCCGCGACGGCGCGGCCGTCCGGCAGCGTCACGGTGACCGGACCGGCACCGGCCGCCCGCAAGGTGAGCAGGGCCCGCCACCGGTACGGGTTCTTCGCGCTGGCCACCCGGCCGGTCGCGCCGTGCAGCAGCGCCAACCGCCGATCGCCGAGCAACCCGCCGCTGCCCACGTCGACCGCGTCCAACTCCTCGCCGAGCAGGGACTTCACCGGATAGCGCCGGATCCCGGCGAGCCGGCCGATCACTCCGGGACCCCCTGCGGCCGGCCCGCCGCCAGCGATCGGACCAGGGCGGCCG
>NZ_JBSGJR010000505.1:0-5188 GCF_053605645.1 Micromonospora sp. NPDC003776 | reverse complement strand
GGATCGGCCGGCGCCAAGCGGCGACCCTCGCGCATGACCGGCACGAGCAGCGGCTCCCGGCCCGCCGGCGGCGGCTCGTCACGCAACCCGACGATGTCGCCGCCGGCGCCCCCGGGATCCCGGAAGACCTGCTTCGGGCCGGGCAGGGTGGCCTTGCCGGGCGACCGCTTGAGGACCGGCCGATCGCCGTACGCGACCAGCTTGTAGGCGCTGTCCAGCGACGGCGCGTCGTAGGAGACTCCCATTCTGGTGCCCACGCCGTACGCGTCGATCGGGGCGCCCCGGGCGACGAGCTCCGCGATGACGTCCTCGTCGAGGCTGCCGCTGGCGACGATCCGGGCCTGCCGCAGCCCCGCCTCGTCGAGGATCGCGCGGGCCTGCCGGGCCAGCTCGGTGAGGTCGCCGGAGTCGAGCCGGACGGCCACCGGCCCGGTCAGCCCGAGCTCGCCGATGACGTCGACGGCGGCCCGGACTCCGGCCGGGGTGTCGTAGGTGTCGACCAGGAAGATCGGGTTGGTCGGGAAGTCGGTGGCGAACGCGCGGAACGCCGCCCGCTCGTCGGGGAACGCCTCGACATACGAGTGGGCCATCGTGCCGGACGGCTGGAGGCCGTAGCGCCGGGCGGCCTCGACGTGGCTGGTCGCGGCGAAGCCGGCGATGGCCGATGCCCGCGCCACCCCCGCCCCGGCGTCGATGCCGTGGGTACGGCGGAAGGCGAAGTCGACCAGCTGCGCCCCGCCGGCGGCGAGCCGGCAGCGGGCCGCCTTGCTGGCGATCGTGGTGTGGAAGGTGATCAGGTTCAGCACCCCGGTCTCCACCAGCTGCGCCTGCGCGATCGGGGCGGTGACCTCCAGCAACGGCTCGTCGGCGAAGACCACCCGCCCTTCCGGCACGGCCCACACGTCCCCGGTGAACCGCAGCCCCGCCAGGGCGGACAGCGTCGGCTCGTCGAGCCCGACGCTGTCGCGCAGGTAGCCGACCTCGTCGTCGTCGAAGGCGAAGCCCTCCAGGAAGGCCAGCGCCTCGGCCAGTCCGGCCGCGACCAGGAAGCCCCGATCGTGCGGCAGGCGACGGACGAAGAGGCTGAACGTGGCCGGCTGCGTCATCCCGCGGCGCAGGTAACTGGCCGCCATCCGCAGCTCGTACAGGTCGGTGCGCAGTCCGGTCATGCCACCTCCTCGGTCGCCGTCCTCATCATGGCCGGGCAGGAGGCGTCCCGGGCTCAGTCCTCGGGTTCCGGGCCGAGCAGCCGGATCTCCTCGATGTCGACGCCGGCCTGCAACTGGCGCAGCACCGCGTCGTCGATCTCGTTGCGGTCGCGCAACCGGGTGACCTCACGCCGCTTGTGGTCGAGCAGGCCGAGGCGCAGCCGGCGGCCGATCTCGCGTTCCTGCTCGCCCTGCTCGGTCCGCGGGGCGCGGATGTCGTCCAGGTGGTCCTGGTAGTCCGAGCGGAGCCGGTCGACCGCGTCCGGCGACGCACCGAGTTCCGCGGCGACCTGCGGCAACGCGGCGAGGGCCGCCTCGGTGGCCCGGATCCGCGCCCACCGCACCTCGTGTTCGCGTTCCCGGTCGCCCATCAGCCTGGCCCAGCCGACGACGAGCGGCAGGGTGGTGCCCTGCACCAGCATGATCAACACGATCACCACGACCGTGACGAAGATGATCAGGTCGCGCTCGTGTACCGGGGTGCCGTCGTGGGTGGTGACCGGCACCGCGAGCGCGGCGGCCAGGGAGACGGCGCCGCGGAAGCCGGCCCAGCCGGCGGCGGTCCGGACCCGGAAGTCGAACCGGCGGGCCCGGCGGGACTCCCGCCGGTCGAGGCCCTGCAGGGCGGACACGGACAGCTGGACCCAGATCATCCGGACGACCGCCACGACCAGGGCGACCAACACCGCGATGCCCAGCGACGCCAACGGCGAGTGGCTGCTGATGGCGCGCAGGGAGCGGGGCACCTGCATGCCGAGCAGCACGAACAGGCTGCCGTTGATCATGAAGGTGGACAGGTCCCAGAACGCGAAGGCGGTGATCCGGGAGCGGGCCCGGATCACCCGCGGCCCCGCGTACGACAGCAGCAGGCCGGCCACCACGACGGCCAGGACGCCGCTGGCGTGCACCAGTTCGGCCAGCAGGAAGGCCACGAACGGGGTGAGGAAGCTCAGTCCGCCCTCGCGCAGCGGGTCGTCGACGTGCTTGCGGATCAGGATGACCGCACCGCCGACGAGCAGCCCCGCGGCGATCCCCCCGAGCGACTTGCCGACGAACTGGCCGCCCAGCACGAGCGCCCCGGGGACCGCGCCGCCGGCGATCACGCCGACGGCGACGGCGAAGAGCACCAGCGCCGTACCGTCGTTGATCAGGCTCTCCGCGCGCAGCGTGGTGAGGATGCCGCGCGGCATCCGCTTGGCCAGGCCGGCGACGGCGGCGGCGTCGGTGGGCGCGAGGACCGCGCCGAGCACCCAGGCCGCCGCCGAGTCGACGCCGAGCGCACGGGCGGCGTACGCGACGGCGACCGTCGTGATGATCACCAGCGCGACGGCGAGCAGGGCGATGACCGCGAGGTTGGCCCGGATCTCGCGGAGGCTGATGACCAGGCTCTCCCGGTAGAGGATCGCGGGCAGGAAGAGCAGCAGCACGACCTCGGGTTCGAGGACCACGTGCTCGAAGGGCGGCAGCAGGCCCAGCAGCGCGCCGAAGAAGATCAGCAGCACGGGCGGGGCGACCCGGTACCGGCCGCCGATGGTGGTGCCGATGAGCACGGTGACACCCAGCACCGCGATCAGCACGAGTGCGCCCACGTCGTACTCCCGTCACCCGCCCACCGGGTCCCACGGTGCCTCATCCGCGGCGGCTCGCGCGGTGGAATCGCGCAAGAGCGCGACGCCGTGCGGCTCAGCGCCCGCCGTCGATCAGGACGCCCAGCCCGTCGAGCACCCGGGCCAGGCCGAACTCGTAGGCGTGGTCCGGGCTGTAGGCGGCGTGGTGCGCCGCGCCGGCGGCCGCGCCGACGCGGACGGCGGTCGGGTACCGCTGTTCGTCGAGCACCTCGGCGAGCAGCGGTCCGTTCGCCGCCCACCACTGCTCGTCGCTCCAGGCGTCCTCCTGCGCGGCGAGCCGCACCTCGGCGGCGGCGCGGGCGGCGGCGCGGACGAAGTCGAGGACGTAGGTCAGGGCGGCGTCGCGCTGCACGTCGTCCAGGCCGGTGCCGTCGAAGGCGCGCAGCTCGTACTCGTACTTGGCCATCAGGCCGGGGCCGAGCGGCGGGCGGCTCGTGGAGACCTCGGCGGCCCACGGGTGGGCCCGGAACAGCTCCCGGTTGTCCGCGGCGAACGCCGCCACCCGGGCCCGCCAAGGCTGGCCGGAGCGGTCGGGTCGGGGCATCCGGGCGTAGCAGTGGTCGAGCATCAGGTCGAGCAGTTCGGCCTTGCCCGGCACGTACGTGTAGAGGGTCATCGGCGCCGCGCCCACCGCGAGGGCGACCGCGCGCATGGTCACCGCCTCGAGCCCTTCGGCGTCGGCCAGCGCGACCGCGGCCGTGACGATGTCGTCCAGCGAGCGGCCCGGGCGCGGGCCCCGGCGCGGGTTCTCCTCCGGTCGGCGCCAGAGCAGGCGCAGGGTACGGGCCGGATCGCCGGCTCCGCTGCGGTGGTGGGGCACGCGTTGATCCTCTCAGATCGAAACCCCGTACGGCGTACGATGTACAATGTACGGGGTAAATTCTCCGACCCTCAGGGAGACCACGTGCAGATCACCGCCTCGGCCCTCTCGCTCAACGTCGACGACGTGGCCGCGTCCGCCGCCTTCGTCGAGCGGCACTTCGGATTCACCCAGGAGATGGCGGCCGACGGATTCGTCTCGATGTCCCGTGACGGGGTCGGCTTCAACCTGATCTTCCTGCGCACCGGGCTGTCCAGCATCCAGCCGGACCGCCTGCGCGGGCAGCGCGCCAAGGGCCTGATCGTCGCCTTCGTGGTGGAGGACATCGACACCGAGTACGCCCGGATCCAGGCCGCCGGCGTGCCGGTCACCACTCCGCTCCAGACCGAACCCTGGGGCGAGCGCTTCTTCCAGGTCACCGACCCCAACGGGATCATCCTGCAGCTGGTGCAGTGGGTGCATGCCCCGACCGAGGCCGGCTGATCCGGCAAGGTTCGGCCCGCCCCGCCCGTGTCGACACGGGCGGGGCGGGCCTCACTCGAAGCGGCTCGGGTCGCCGGCGCCCCGGCGCAGGATCTCCGGCTCGGGGCCGGACAGATCGATCACGGTGGTGGGCTCCAGCCCGCAGTCGCCCGCGTCGACCACCGCGTCGACCTGATGGTCCAGCCGCTCCTTGATCTCCCAGCCCTGGGTCATCGGCTCCTCCTCGCCGGGGAGCAGCAGGGTGCTCGACAGCAGCGGCTCACCGAGCTCCGCCAGCAGCGCCTGGGTCACGGTGTGCTCGGGCACCCGCACCCCGACCGTGCGCCGCCGCGGGTCCTGCAACCGGCGCGGCACCTCGGCGGTGGCCGGCATGATGAACGTGTAGCGGCCCGGGATCGCGGCCTTGACCTGCCGGAACACCGAGTTGCTCAGCTTGACGAACTGCCCGAGCTGGGCGAAGTCCGCGCAGACCAGCGTGAACGGGTGCCGGTCGTCGAGCTTGCGGATCTCCCGGATCCGCTGCACGCCGGACCGGTTGCCGAGCTGGCAGCCCAGCGCGTAGCAGGAGTCCGTCGGATAGGCGATCAGGCCGTCGCCGCGCAGCAGCTCGACGATCTGCCGCAGCACCCGGGGCTGCGGGTTGTCCGGGTGCAGGTCGTAGTACCGCGCCACCCCGAGAGCCTATGCCTTGGCCCGGCCGGGCCGCGAGTGGCAAAAAAGTCGTGCGCAGGAGGTTTAGCGCGGCGGCGTACCGGAAAAGGTGGGGCCGCTCGAAGAGGGGGGACCACACACATGTCCGAAGCCAACACAGACCGCGCCGACCGCCCCGCCGAGGTGACCGACCCACTGCTGTGGGACCTGGCCGCCGCGGTGGCCGACGCCCACCAGCCCGACGACAACCGGGTCTGCGTGAGCCCGAGCTGCGTCGGCGCGGCCTGGCCGTGCGCCGCCTGGAACAGCGCCGCCCCGGACACGATCTTGATGAGCGTCGACTTGCCCGCGCCGTTCTCCCCGACGAGCGCGTGCACCTCTCCGCGAGCCAGTTCGAA
>NZ_JBSGJR010000504.1:0-5188 GCF_053605645.1 Micromonospora sp. NPDC003776 | reverse complement strand
GGGGGCGGGGCGTCCGGTCGACCCGGCTGCGCGTCGCCGGGCTGAGCGTCCGCGCCGCCGGTGTGCCGGGCGCGACGGTGGCCGGCACCGCCGGACCGCTGGAGGCGGCGATCGGGGGCGGCTGCGGCCCGGCCGGCGCCGCCACCGGATCGTCGGCGTCGAGACCGAACAGGGCGACCCCGGCCAGGGCGAGGATCATGCCGCCGACCAGGGACGGTGCCACCAGGAGTACGCCGTGCCGCCGGCCGCCGGCGGGAGTCGCCGATCCCGGGCCCACCGTCCGGACCGGCAGGGCATCCGCTACGGTCGGCTCCCCGTCGACCTCGGCCGCGCTGGCGTTGCCAGCGTGCCGGGCCCGGTCAGCGGTCTCCGGCAGCAGGGCGGCGAGCCGGCCGCGGACCGTTGTGGCGTCGGTCGGGCGGTCGACCGGGTCCTTGGCCAGCAGTTCCGCCACCAGGAGGTCCAGTTCGGCGGAGACATCCGGGCGATGGTCCCGCAGCGGCGGGGGTGGTGCGTTGACGTGCTGGTCCAGCACGTCGATCGGGTCGCCGGTGAACGGCGGACGACCGGCGAGCATGGCGTAGAGGGTGCAGCCCAGCCCGTACAGGTCGGTGCGGGGGTCGACCGGCCGGCCGAGCGCCTGCTCGGGTGCCATGTACGAGCTGGTACCGAGCTTGGTCGCCGGCCCGCTGAGGGTGTCGTGTCCGGCTGCCGCGGGCAGCCGGGCGATGCCGAAGTCGCAGATCTTCACCGTGCCGGCCGGGGTGACGATGAGGTTTCCCGGCTTGACGTCCCGGTGCACCACCTCGGCCGCGTGGGCGGCGGCGATGCCGTCGCAGGCCTGTACCGCGATGGCCACGGCCTGGCCGACCGCGAGCGGGCCGTCGGCGATCAGCTCTGCCACCGTCCGCCCCTCCACCAGCTCCATCACCAGGTAGGAGTCGTCCGCCTCGGAGCCGAAGTCGTAGACCCCGACGATGTGCGGGTGGGTCAGCCGGGCGGCGGTACGCGCCTCGCGGTCGAAGCGTTCGGCGGCGGCCGGCTCGTCGAGTCCGGCGGCCAGCAGCTTGATCGCGACCGGCCGGTCGAGGCGCAGGTCCCGGCCCCGCCACACCTCGCCCGCGCCGCCGCTGCCCAGCAGTTCCTCCGACTGGTAGCGCCCGTCCAGGAGACGTCTCGGCATGACGTCACCTCCGCCGGTCGCGCTCGCCCCCGTCGTGGACCGCCGGTGGCTCGCCGGCCGGAATCAGGGTCTTCGGACGGGTCATCAGGATCTGCTCGTCGTGGACCATCCCCACAAGTTAGTCAATTTGTCCCGGGTACGGCCACCGCCCCCGCCGGCGTGGCGGACCGACGGCCCTCGTCTCCCGGGCGTTTTCCCTGCTCACCGGCCGCGGGGCGCGGCTCGCGACCGGTGGCGGAAAGGTCCGGGCGTCAGGTCTCCTGCTGGGTGACCTCCAGGTTGACGTACCGGGGCTCCCCGCTGGCCAACCGGCGCAACTGCTCGGCGTACGCGCCGGTCTCGGGCCGCGCGCTGTGCTCCATCGCCTGCTCGTAGCTGTCGAACTCGGCGACCACCATGATGTGGCCCGGCCGGTCCCGGTCCTCGGCGAGGGTGAGCCGCGTCGGCCCCGGGGACGGGTGCTGGCGGCCCCATTCCGCCATCAGCTCGCGTACCTCGTCCGGGCGGTCGGTCTGGTACTCCACGGTCTGCATGAACGGCATCTCGATCACCTCCACCGCCGGAGTTCCCGCCACGCCGACGCCCATGTGTCCGAATGGCCGGGCCGGACGGGGGTAGGAGGCAGGGGTAACAACCCCCCGAAAGTGAGGTGTCACCCAATGCCCACCGCACGCGACATCATGACCAGAGACGTGAGCTGCGTCCGCGAACAGGACGACCTGCGTACCGCCGCCCGGCGGATGGCGGAACTCGGCGTGGGCTCACTGCCGATCTGCGGCGACGACAACCGCCTCCGGGGCATGCTGACCGACCGGGACATCGTGGTGAAGGTGCTCGGCCAGGGACGCGACCCGGGCAGTGTGACCGCCGGTGAACTGGCCCAGGGAGAGGCGGTGACGATCGGCGCGGACGACGACGCGGCCGAGATCCTGCGGACCATGGGCGAGCACAAGGTACGCCGACTGCCGGTGATCGACGGGCAGGACCTCGTCGGCATCGTGGCCGTCGCCGACGTGGCACGGTCGCTGCCGGAGCGCCCGGTGGGCGATCTCATCGAGGCCATCTCCGAGCGCGCCTGACCGAGCCGACCCGAACGCCGCCCCGCTCCCGGCCCGTGCCGGACGGGCGGCGTTCGCCGTCTCGGGCGTCCCGGGCTCGCCATCTCGGGCGCGCCCGGCTTCCCGTCTCGGGGCGTCTCCGACTCGAAGATCGACTCGTGCTGCGGCAAGTCGGCCCTTCATCGCTCGTGGAAGGCGCGGATCGCCGCAACCCGCCGCACCAGCCCTCCCGGCGGTCCCGCCGCGATCAGGCGGATGGGGTGAGCGGGACGGTCTCGCCACGGTGGACGGTGCGAATCTGGCGGGCGAAGCCGCGCCGGCGGGCCTCCGCCACGAAGTGCCGCAGCGGGGAGCGGAACACCGGGTAGTCGTCGTAGTGGATCGGCACGGTCAACCGGGGCCGGATCAGTTCGACCACGTCCGCGCCCTGCCGGGCGTCCATGGTGAGCAGGATGCCGGCGATCCGCGTACCGCCGAGGTGGATCAGCATGGCGTCGATGTCCGGATAGCGCTCGGGGATCTGCGCCAACTGCGGCCGGCGCAGCGTGTCGCCGGTGACGTAGAGCCGGAACCGGCGTTCACCGGCCTGCTCCAGGTCGATCAGGGTGCCCATCACGTCCGGCAGCAGCCGGTCCAGGACGCCCGGTCCGTGCTGGCCCGGCAGCGCGGTCAGCCGCAGCGTCCAGTCGTCGCGGTGCAGCTCGTAGGACCGCCAGGTGGGCAGCGCCTCGGCCGCCCGGAAGCCCCAGCGGCGCAGCTTCCGCTCCGCCTGCGGGGTGGTGACGATCGGCAGCGACTGGTCGAGGCCGCGCCGGGCGACCCGGTCGAAGTGGTCGCCGTGCAGGTGGGACAGGACCACCGCGTCCAGCGGGGGCAGCTCGGGAATGGTCAACGCCGGATCGGTGCTGCGCTTCGACCACAACCCCTTGCCGAGGTACGCCCGCTGCCCCCGCTGCAGGAAGTTCGGATCGGTGAGCAGGCTGAACCCGCCGAGCCGGAGCAGCGTGGTCGCGGTACCGACGAAGGTCGCCTCAGGCGTCATGCTCCTCGCCGTACCCCCGATCGGGTGTCCCATGCGGGCGGACGCCGTGCTGCGGGAGGCGGTCGACCAGCCGGGTGAGCGCGCCGTTGGCGAAGGTGGCGCCGAGCGCGGAGCCGGCGGCGATGGTCCAGCCCACCGGGCCGAGCGGGGTGCAGCCGAAGAACTGGCTGACTCCGGGGGTCTGCACCACCGCCACCAGCACACCGATCGAGGCGGCGGTGGAGGCCAGCACCGTCGGGCTGGTACCGCCGGCCAGGACCGTCTGGCCGAGCTGGGTGCCGACCAGTGAGGCGAGCGCGACCGTGCCGGCCCGCCGCTGCCGCCCGGTGTAGCGGGCGAGCGTCCAACCCGCGGTCGCGCCCAGCGTGGTGGCGCCCGCCCGGAGCCCGATCTCCCGGGTCAGGGTCTCGCCGAGGGAGGTGTCCGGACCTTCCCGCAGCAGGTGGTCGGCCCGGTCGGAGGCGGGCGGCCGGACCGCGATGGCCAGCGCCGGCGCCAGGTCGGTGAGGAGGTTGACCAGGAGCAGCTGCCGGCCGGTGAGCGCCGACCGGCCGGTGCTGGCGGCGGTCAACACGCTGAACGCGATCTCGCCGAGGTTGCCGCCGACCAGGATGCTCAGCGCGTGGCGGACCGAGGACCACATCGCCCGGCCCTCCACCAGGGTGGCGATGATCGTCTCCAGCCGGTCGTCGGTGACCACCAGGTCGGCGGCGGCCCGGGCCGCCGGGGTGCCCCGCTGGCCGAGGGCGATGCCGACGTCCGCCAGCCGGATGGCCGGGGCGTCGTTGGCGCCGTCGCCGGTCATCGCCACCGTCCGCCCGTGCCACTGGAGCGCCTGGATGATCCGGACCTTGTGCGCCGGGGTGCAGCGGGCCACCACGTCGGTGGCCATCAGCCGCTCCGCGAGGCCCTCGTCGTCGAGCCGGTCCAGGTCGGTCGCGGTCACCACCCGCTGCTCGCCGTGGTCCGGGCTGATGGTGGCGGCGATCGCCTCGGCGGTGGCCGGGTGGTCGCCGGTGATCATGATGGTATGCACACCGGCCTGCCGGATCCGGCGCACGGCCGGCGCCGCGCTCTCCCGGACCCCGTCGGCGAGCGCCAGGAAGCCGACGAAGACCAACCCCTCGACCTGGTCGTCGGTGATCGATGCGGTGCCGGTCCCGCACTCGGCGACGGCGAGGATGCGGTGCCCCGCCGCAGCCCGGTCGGCGAGCATCGCGTGCAACGCGGCCCGGCCGGCGTCGTCCAGCGGCCGGTCGCCCCCGCCGATGCGCCGGGCCGTGCAGCGCGGCAGCACCGACTCGGGGGCGCCCTTGACGCTCAGCAGCAGCCCGTCGGCGTACCGCCCGACCGTGGCGTGGTAGCCCCGGGACGGCTCGAACGGCAGCCCGCCGACCGCCGTCCAGTCGGCCGCACCGGTCCGCTCCAGCACCCCCGCCGTGCCGGCGCCCCGGCGTACCGCGCGGTCGGTCTGCTGGGGCAAGTCGTCCGGGTTGGCGGCGGCCGGGGTGGCCCGCAGTGCGGTGGCCAGGGTCAGCCGCAGGGGCTCGTCCAGCCGGTCCGGCGGGGCGTACCGGTCGTCACCGGAGCCGACCCCGGCCAGCAGCAGTCTCCCCTCGGTGAGGGTGCCGGTCTTGTCGAAACAGAGCACGTCGACCCGACCCAGCGCCTCGATGGTCCGGGGATTGCGGACCAGGGCACCGTGCTCGGCCAGCCGCCGCGCCGCCGCCAGTTGCGCGGCGCTGACCAGGAACGGCAGCCCCTCCGGCACCGAGGCCACCGCCAGGTTCGCGGCGGTCGCCGCGGTCTCCGCCAGGGCTACGCCCCGAAGCAGCCCCGCCCCGGCCACGGCGATCGCCGACCCGGCGGCCAGCGGCACGGCGGCGCTGGTCAGCTTCCCGAGCC
>NZ_JBSGJR010000503.1:0-5219 GCF_053605645.1 Micromonospora sp. NPDC003776 | reverse complement strand
CCTACCTCCGCACCTGGCTTCGATCACCGATAGTGCGCGTACACCAGGGCCAGCGTCGGAGGTCAGTTGGTCGGTCGTGCGGTCGGCTTGTGGCCGGCGTCCGGGGCGTCCGTGCGGTTGGTGTCGGCGCTGGTCGGGCGGGCGCTGGGCTTGCCCGTCGGGTGGCTCGGCGTGGCGGTGGGCCGGGCCGCCTGGCTCGGCTTGGCCTTCTCGGCGGCGAGCAGCGTGTCGCAGTACGCCGCCACCTTCTCCTTGTCGCCGGCGGTGGTGATCAGCACCCGGAACGCCGGGTTCTCCAGCGCCTTGCCCGGGTTGTCGCCCGCGCCGGCGGTGAACGCGTGGCAGAGGCCGACGAGGTTCGGCGTGGGGGTGCCCTTGGCGCCGGCCGGGCCCTTGCCCTTGTCGGCCGCCTCGGACGGCTTGCCGCTGGCGTGGGCCGACGGCGTGGCGCTGGCGTCGGTGAGCGGGTTGGGCAGGGTGCCGCTCGCGGCGGCGAGCGCGACCCCACCGGTGGCGGTGACGGCGAGGGCCGCCACGCCAGCCTTGAGGGTGAGGAGTTTCGCGAGGGCGAACTGTGACATCGAACGGCTCCGTTGACGGGGGTGGACATACGGACGTGCCGCCCGGCGTGCCTCCGGAACAGCGCACCTCCCGGCGGGGGTGCCGGGACGCGGGACGCACGCACCGGACGAACCCGGGGCCGGGCCGCGGCCGAGCCCCGCGCACGGCGCCTCCGCTGTGTGAGCAGCCGGCGACGCCGGAGCCGTGCTGGTCCTGGGCCCGGTGCATGCTTTCCGTGCCCCTCAGCGCCGCCCCCGCGCCGGATGTCACACCGTCACGGCCCGGCACGGTGGCCGGACGGACAGCGACGAACGTCGCGCGTCGGATCAGACCGTGCGTGGGGCGATGCCGTCGGCCGGCGCGGCGAGGGCGGCGAGGGCGGCGACAGCCAGGACAGGCAGGCGCATCCGGGACGTCGGAAGCGCACCACGGTGACATATGCTGCCGCCGCGAGCAGGGAGGCCGCACATGCGACGGTGGCGGACGTTCGGGGCGGTGGCCACGCTGATCACGCTGGCGCTGGCCGGCTGCGGTACTCCGGACGGCCTGGACGGCGATCTGACCGACGACTGGCGGACGGTCGGTGCGGTCGTGCAGTTCGCTCCGAAGGTCGGCGACTGTCATCAGCGCATGGAGTCCGTCAGCAACCCGGTCACCTACCACCCGGTCGACTGCACGACCGGCGGCGGCATGGAGACCTTCCACCTGGGCACGTTCACCGGTCCGCTGGCCGAGCGGCCCACTCCCCCACCGGTCCGGTCCGCCGCGATCCGTCCCGCGTTCGCCGAGTGCGACGCCCGGGCGACGGCGTTCGTCGGCGGCGACTGGCGGGGCGCGCGGCTGACCGTCCGGGTGGTTCCGCCGTCTCCCGCCGGCTGGACGGGCGGCGCCCGCTGGTTCCGGTGCGATCTGATGGCGCTGCCCACCGTGGAGCCCCGCCTCTTCGGCGGCCGGTCGGCCGACCACCCGATGCCGTACTCCGGCAGTCTGCGGGACGCGCTGAAGAAGGCGTCGCCGCTGGCGTACGGCTGCCTCAGCACGGACAGGTGGGACGAGCTTCAGCAGACCTCCTGCACGAAGGCCCACCGGTACGAGTACGTCGGCTCGTGGACCGCGCCGGACAGGCCGTACGCGGACGCCGCCCGCGACGCCGGGTCGATCCACCCGCGCTGCCGCACCCTGGTCGCCCGGTACGCGAGGGTCCCGGTCGACCGGACGCTGCCGTACCGCGCCGGCACCCGGTTCCAGCTGCCGTCCGAGGAGGCCTGGGCGTCGGGCGACCGGGGAATCCGCTGCTTCTACTGGTCGGACACGAAGAACGTGACCCGCTCGATCAAGGGCGGCGGTCCCAAGGTGCTGCCGGTGAACTGACCGGTTCGGCGGGCAGCGCGGCGAGTCCGAACGCGGCGAACACGGCCTGGTCCTGGAAGACGACGTTCCGGCTGATCCGCCCGGCCCGGAGGGTCAGCACCTGCACGGTGTGCGGCAGGTACGCCTCCCCGTCCCGCACGTACGCGGCCAGCGCGGGCTGCCCGTTCGCGGCGGTGGCCAGCAGCCGCCAGTCGGTGCCGCGGAGCGCGAGGATCCGGGCGATGAAGCGGCCGTAGCGCTCGCGGCCGACGTGCCAGTTGAGCACCGGCGGCATCTCCAGCACCGCGTCGTCGGTGAGCAGCCGGGTCAGCGCCGGCACGTCCGCCCGCTCGAACGCCGCCACGTACCGGTCGAGCAGCGCCCGCTGCGCCGGGTCGGCCGGCTCGGCGACCTGCTCCTCCCGGATGGCCACGGCGCCGAGCCGGGCCCGGGCCCGTTGCAGGCCGCTGTTCACCGCGGCGGGGGTGGTGGCCAGCGCCTCGGCGACCTCGACGGTGGACCAGTCGAGGACCTCGCGCAGGATCAGGATGGCCCGTTGCCGGGGCGGCAGCAGCTGCATCGCGGCGACCAGGGCGAGCCGCAGGCTGCCCCGCGCGGCCACCACGGTGGCCGGGTCGAGCAGCGCGTCCGGCAGCGGCTGCAGCCAGGGCACCTCGCCCACCACCATGGGCGCGTCCGGGTCCGGGTTGGCCGCCACGAAGTCGGACGGCAGCGGCCGGCGGGCGCGGCCGCGCAACGCGGTCAGGCAGGCGTTGGTGGCGATCCGGTGCAGCCAGGTGCGGAGCGAGGCGCGCCGGTCGTCGTACCGGTCGAAGGCCCGCCAGGCGCGCAACAGGGTCTCCTGCACCAGGTCCTCCGCCTCGTGCACCGAGCCGAGCATCCGGTAGCAGTGGGCCAGCAGCTCCGGCCGGTACGGCCCGGTCCGCCGGTCGAAGTCCTCGCTGCCCACCGTCACCGGTTCACTCCCTCCGCCGTGCTCCCCCCATACCTACCGGCCCGGTCCCCGGAATTCATCGCCGCCGGGCCGATGAGTCCGGCCCGGCCGGCGAGTAGGTACCGGCGACGCTGCATTTCGAGGAGAGGACGATCATGACCGACACTGCGACCGTCGACACCCGCGCCGAGCGGGAGGTACGGGACCTGCTGCACGCTCTCGTCGCGGCCTGGGCGGCGGGCGACGCCGACGCCTTCGCCGGCCGGTACGCCGACGACGCCACCGTGGTGCTCCCCGGCGGGGTGTTCCACCGGGGCCGGGCGGAGGTGCGGCGGTACATGGCGGACGGGTTCGCCGGCCCGCTGCGCGGCTCCACCTCCGTCGACGAGCCGGAGCAGGTCCGGATCATCGGAGCCGGCGACACCGCGGTGGTGGTGAGCCGCAGCGGCTTCCTGCTGCCCGGCGAGGAGAGCCTGCCGGCCGACCGGCTCCGCCGGGCGACCTGGGTGCTGTCCCGGGGCGCGGCGGGGTGGCGGGTCGAGGCGTACCACAACTGCCCGGCCTGAGGCACCGGCCCGGCCGCCCGGTCAGCCGGGTGGCCGGGCCGCCGTCACTCGCAGATCCGCCAGCTCCCGTCCTCCTTGACCAGGCGGTACACCTGCGTCTGCGAGGTGCCGCTCTGCGGGGTGAACCGGACGTTCGCCGACCCGTACACCCGGCCGTTGGTGTTCTGCACGTTGAGGCCGACGATCTCGTAGCCGGTCAGCGCGGGCTGGGCGGCCTGCTGGCGGGCGAAGTCCTCCTGGCTGACCCGGCCGCGCACCTGGCCGCAGAGCTGCCCGTACGCCGTCGGGTAGTCGCGCGCGACCAGCGCCCCGGCGTAGCTGTCCACGGTGGTCCGGGCCGGGCCGGTCGCCTCCCGCACCGCGTGGTAGAGGGCGAAGCCGCCGATGACGCCACCCACGCAGCAGAGGGCGAGCACCACACCGACGACGATGAGCACGACCTTGGTCGTGTTCGACTTCCTGGGCGGCACCATGGCCGGCTGGTACTGGTACGCCATACCCGGGAGGGTAGGCGGCGGCCGCCACCCGGGCGGTAAACGAGATGAGCCGGGCGGACCGGTCGGTCCATCATCGACGGATGCCGCACCATCGACCGGCGGAGCCGGACATCCAGCGCTACTACACCGAGGTCTTCGGCGAGGCGGAGCGGTTGCACCGCAGCGCGCAGGGCCGGCTCGAGGCGCGGCGCACCCGGGACCTGCTCACCCGACTGCTGCCCGCACCCCCGGCCGCCGTGCTCGACGTGGGCGGCGGCCCCGGCACGTACGCGGGCTGGCTGGCGGGGGCCGGTCACCAGGTGCACCTGGTCGACCTGGTGCCGGCGCACGTGGCCGCCGCCCGGGCCGCGTACCCCGGGCTCACCGCGACCGTCGGCGACGCCCGCGATCTGCCGCTCCCCGACGACTCGGCGGACGCGACCCTGCTGCTCGGCCCGCTCTACCACCTGACCGGGCGGGCGGACCGGGTGGCCGCGCTGCGCGAGGCGGCCCGGCTCACCCGGCAAGGCGGGCCGGTGGTCGCCGCGGTGATCAGCCGCAACGCCGCGCTGATCGACCTGACCGCGCAGGGCCGGGTGGACGAGCGCAGCCGGCCGCTCCTGCGCCGGGCCTACGAGACCGGGGTGAACGACCCGGAGACCGGCTTCACCACCGCGTACTTCCACCGGCCGGAGGAGGTGGTGGACGAGTTCCTCGCGGCGGGCCTGCCGGAGCCGGCCCTGTACGGCGTGGAGGGGCCGCTCTGGCCACTGCTGAACGCGCTCGACACCGACCCGGACGACCGGCTCTTCGCCGACGCGGTGGCCTGCGCCGAGGCGTTCGAGCGGGACCCGGCGGTGCTCGGTACCAACTCTCACCTGCTCGCGGTCGCCCCCGCCTGAGCCACGGACTCAGCGAGCGGTGTCGCGCATCCAGAGCGGGAGGGCGCGGGTGTCGTCCTGGCCGTGGCCGTCGGCGTGGGCCGACTCTCCCACCTGCCGGGCCGCGTCGACCAGCGGCAGTCGGGGTTCGGCGGCCAGGCAGAGCCGCAGGTCCTTGGTGAGCATGTCCACGGTGAAGCCGACGGTCTCCGGCGGCCCGGCCGCGAGGACCTGCCGGACGGGCGGGTAGGCCGCGCCGAGCGGGCCGGCCGCCATCAGTTCGTCCACCACGTCGGCGGGGAGGTCGAGGGTGGCGGCGAGGCGTAACGCGTCGCCGATCCCGGCCAGGGCCAGCCCGAGGCTGAGGTTGCGGACCAGCTTCCCCGCGCTGCCGGCGCCGCTCGCGCCGACGTGCCGCACCTGCGCCGGG
>NZ_JBSGJR010000502.1:0-5243 GCF_053605645.1 Micromonospora sp. NPDC003776 | reverse complement strand
CGCCGGGCACGAGGTGGTCGGCTACGACCGCAATCCGGAGCTCAGCGACGCCGCGAGCCTCGCGGAGCTGGCCGAGAAGCTGGCCGGCGAAGCGCACCTTCACCCGGACCCCGGGTCGCGCCGCGGCGTCCAGGTCGGCGGGGACCAGGTAGTCGAACGGGCGGTCGAGGTGGGCCAGGGGCAGATCCACGCAGACGCGAGCGACCGGCGACCCCGTTGCGGGCCGCCGGTCGCTGCGCCTGGTGCCGGTCAGGCTCCCGCAGCCGACTTGAGGTCGGCGGCCCGGTCGGTGCTCTCCCAGGTCAGATCCGGCAGCTCCCGGCCGAAGTGGCCGTACGCGGCGGTCTGCTGGTAGATCGGGCGGAGCAGGTTGAGGTCCCGGATGATGGCGGCCGGGCGCAGGTCGAAGACCTCGGCGACGGCCTTCTCGATCGAGGCGACCGGCACGGTCTCGGTGCCGAAGGTCTCGATGAACAGGCTGACCGGGTGGGCCTTGCCGATCGCGTACGCGACCTGCGCCTCGCAGCGCTCGGCGAGGCCGGCGGCGACCACGTTCTTGGCGACCCAGCGCATCGCGTACGCGGCCGAGCGGTCCACCTTGGACGGGTCCTTGCCGGAGAACGCGCCACCGCCGTGGCGGGCGTAGCCGCCGTAGGTGTCGACGATGATCTTCCGGCCGGTGAGACCGGCGTCGCCCATCGGGCCGCCGATCTCGAACCGCCCGGTGGGGTTGACCAGCAGCCGGTAGCCCTCGGTGTCCAGGCCGAGGCCCTCCAGCTCGGGCGTGATGACGTGCTCCCGGACGTCCGGGGTGAGCAGCGACTCCAGCGAGATGTCCGCGGCGTGCTGGCTGGAGACCACGACGGTGTCGAGCCGGACCGGGCGCAGCCCGTCGTACTCGATGGTCACCTGGGTCTTGCCGTCCGGGCGCAGGTAGGGGACGGTGCCGTCCTTGCGCACCGCGGCGAGGCGGCGGGCCAGCCGGTGGGCCAACGCGATCGGCAACGGCATCAGCTCGGGGGTCTCCGAGCAGGCGAAGCCGAACATCATGCCCTGGTCGCCGGCGCCCTGCGCGTCCAGCGCGCTCTCCGACCCGCCGGTACGCAGCTCGAACGCGTTGTCCACGCCCTGCGCGATGTCCGGGGACTGGGCGCCGATCGAGACGCTGACGCCGCAGGAGGCACCGTCGAAGCCCTTCTTCGACGAGTCGTAGCCGATCTCCAGGATCGTCTCGCGGACGATGGTCGGGATGTCGGCGTACGCCTTGGTGGTGACCTCACCGGCGACGTGGACCTGGCCCGTGGTGATCAGGGTCTCGACCGCGACGCGGCTGTGCGGGTCCTTGGCGAGCAGCGCGTCGAGAATGCCGTCACTGATCTGGTCGGCGATCTTGTCCGGGTGGCCTTCCGTGACCGATTCGGACGTGAAGAGACGTGTCACGGCACTCCTAAGCATCTGAAAACTCATGAACGGTCGCTCGGCGGCAGTTTAGTCACCGTGCTCCTAGCGTGACCCGGGGAACGACGAGTGACCAACCGTCAGGATTGCTCACTCAGCCGCGCGACCACGAGGTCCCAGACGGCGTCGGCCAGGTCCTCCTTGGGCTGCTCGGGCAGCCGGTGCACGGCGCCGTCCGCCCCGATCACGGTGGCGGCGTTGGTCTCGGCCCCGAAGACCTTGTCCACGCCCACCTCATTGATCACGATCAGGTCCGCCCGCTTGCGGGCGAGCTTGGCCCGCCCGTTCGCCTCGGCGTCCCCGGTCTCGGCGGCGAAGACCACCAGCACCTGCTCCGGCCGGCGACATCGGCCCAGCTCGGCGGCGATGTCGGGGTTGGTGACCAGCTCGATGGTGGGCGCGCTGCCGTCCTCCGCCTTCTTGATCTTACCCGGCGCGTACGTGGCCGGGCGGAAGTCGGCGGGGGCGGCGGCCATGACGACGGCGTCCGCGTCGGCGGCCGCCGCCAGGGTCGCCGTGCGCAGCTCCTCGGTGGTGCCGACCCGGACCAGGTCCACGCCGGCCGGGTCGGCGAGCGCGACGTTGGCCGAGATCAGGGTGACCCGGGCACCGCGGGCGACGGCGGCGCGGGCGAACGCGTACCCCTGTTTGCCGGAGGAGCGGTTGCCGAGGAAGCGGACCGGGTCGAGCGGCTCGCGGGTGCCGCCGGCGGTGACCACGACGTGCCGGCCGGCGAGGTCGGCCGGGGCGGCGACGCCCCGGGCGAGGGCCCGGCGGGCGACCGCGAAGATCTCCGCCGGGTCGGGCAGCCGGCCCTTGCCGGTGTCGGCGCCGGTGAGCCGGCCGACGGCCGGCTCGATCACCCGGACGCCCCGGGAGCGCAGCGTCGCCACGTTGGCGACGGTGGCCGGGTGCTCCCACATCTCGGTGTGCATCGCCGGGGCGAGCACGACCGGGCAGCGGGCGGTCAGCAGGGTGTTGGTGAGCAGGTCGTCGGCGAGGCCGTGGGCGGCCTTGGCGAGCAGGTCGGCGGTCGCCGGGGCGACCACGACCAGGTCGGCGTGCTGGCCGAGCCGGACGTGCGGCACCTCGTGCACGTCGGACCAGACGTCGTCGGCGACCGGTCGGCCGGAGAGCGCCGCCCAGGTCGGCGCCCCGACGAAGCGGAGCGCCGACGCGGTCGGTACGACCCGGACCCGGTGGCCCGACTCGGTGAAGAGTCGGAGCAGCTCACACGCCTTGTAGGCGGCGATGCCGCCACCGACCCCGAGGACGATCTCGGCGGTCATCGGGCGCGGGGGGTGCTTACGGCTGGTCGGTCGGCTCGGCGGTGAGCAGACCCGCGTTGATCTCGCGCATGGCGATGGAGAGCGGCTTCTCCTGCGGAGTGGTCTCCACGAGCGGGCCGACGTACTCCAGCAGGCCCTCGCCGAGCTGGCTGTAGTAGGCGTTGACCTGGCGCGCGCGCTTCGCGGCGAAGATCACCAGCGCGTACTTCGAGGTCGTCTTCTCGAGAAGCTCATCGATCGGCGGATTGGTGATGCCCTCGGGGTTGGTGGCGATGGATCCCACGGATAAACCTCTGCGTCGTGTGCGCCGCCCGCAAGCGGTGGCTCTCAACCGCTCGGGCGCGGTTGGGCCGGAGCCAGAAAGGATGAACCGAGCAAGCCTACCAGCTCGTCAGCCGCGCACCCGGTGCGGTCGTGCCGTACGGCGTGGGCGACGGCGGCCGACACGGCCGGGTCCGGCCGGTACGCCGGCGGGGCGAGGAGCACCAGCTGCGCGTCCGGTGCGGTGGCCCGGACGGCGAGCGCGCCGGGCAGGTCCAGCGGGAGCAGGACGGGCCGCCCCTCGGCGAGCCGGTCGCGCACGCCCGCGCGAGGAACCCCGCGCTGGTACGGCCCGATCCGGCTCCACTCCAGCAGCTCGTCGGCGGCGATCATCCGGTCGAACGCGGCCGGGTCGAGGAAGAGCCGGTCGACCCCGGGGAGCTCGCCGGGGCACCGGGGCCGGGTGGTCGCGGGCACGGGCCGCCACACCGACGGAAAGCGCGCCCGGACCAGCTCGACGACACTCTCCCGACCATCCCCGGAAGGTCCGGTCAGGACAGTGAGCCGAGCCGCCGGGCGCGCCTCGTCATCCGTGCTCACCGCTTGTTTCTACACGCCGGGGGCGCTCAGTTGGCGGCGAACTCTCCAAGCAGAGCCTTGCGCTGCTGCTCGCCCAGGCCGCGCAGGCGACGGCTGTCGGCGATCTTGAGCTTCTCCATGATCTGGGTGGCCCGGATCTTGCCGATGCCCGGCATCGCCTGCAGCACGGCCGACACCTTGAGCTTGCCGACGACGTCGTCGGACTCGGCCTGCTCAAGCACGGTGGCGAGGCTGGTCTTGCCCTGCTTGAGGTCCTCCTTCAGCTTGGCACGGGCCTTGCGGATCTCCGCGGCCTTCTCCAGCGCGGCAGCGCGCTGCTCGGGGGTCAGTGACGGGAGCGGCACCAGTTCTCCTCAGGTCCCTCATGCGGTGGGCGGGGCGCACCACCGCTGCTGTGAAACGTGGTGTCGCTGGCAACCAAAGGGGTCCGTGGTTCCCAGCGCGGGGAAAACTAGCGGTCAACGGCGTTTTCGGCAACGTGGACGCGCGAAGATCAACGTAAAGTGACCGAGCCGTCAGTCAGTCAGGCACCCGCGAGCGCGGCCCGGCAGTCGGCGAGCACCCGGTCGGCGGCGGCCCGCAGGGCGGCCGGGTCCGGGCCGGCGTGGAGCACCTCACGGGAGTAGGACGGCAGCACCGAGGAGAGGCTGGGACCGAAGACGGTGCGCAGGTCGGCCGCCGTGGCGCCCTGCGCGCCCAGCCCCGGGGCGAGCAGCGGACCGTGTACCGCGGAGAGGTCGTGACCGGTGTCACCGATCGTCGCGCCGACCACCAGACCGAAGCTGCCGAGCGGGTCGGCACCCCGGTTGAGCTGGGAAATCTCGTCGATGACGGTCTGCGCGACGGTCCGCCCGTCGGCCGTGACGGCACGCTGCACGGCGGCGCCCTCCGGGTTGGAGGTGAGCGCCAGCACGAAGACCCCGCCCCCGTGCGCGGCGGCCAGTTCGAACATCGGCGCGAGCGAACCTACTCCAAGGTAGGGGCTCGCGGTGACCGCGTCGACATACAGCGGGCTGGATGGATCGAGGTACGCCGAGGCGTACGCGCTGACCGTCGAGCCGATGTCGCCGCGCTTGACGTCGAGGAGAACGAGCGCGCCGCAATCTCGTAACTGTCGGATAGTTGACTCAAGAATTCCGACACCCCGGGCGCCGAACCGCTCGAAGAAGGCCGACTGGGGCTTGACCACCGCGATCCGGTCACCGAGCGCCTCCACCACCGTCCGGCTGAACCGGTCGAGGCCCTCGACGTCGTCGGACAGCCCCCAGCGGGCCAGCAGCCCGGGATGCGGGTCGATGCCGACGCAGAGCGGTCCCCGCTCGGCCACGGCCCGGTGCAGGCGGGCGCCGAAACTCTCCATCGCGACTCTTCCTCTCCTCGCGCGGCGTCCGCCGCGGTCTGCGCGACGGGTACGCCGTCGCCCGTGTCGTCCGGTCGCCGCCCCGCGACCGGCTCGTCGGTCCTCGGTGGCCGGTCGGGGCTCAGCCCGCCTTGACCGCCGCCTCGATGCCGGCCGCGATCCGGGCCACGTCGGCCTCGTCGGTGACGTACGGCGGCATGGTGTAGACCAGGTCGCGGAACGGCCGCAGCCAGACGCCCTGGGCGACCCCGGCGGCGGTCGCCCGGGGCAGGTCC
>NZ_JBSGJR010000501.1:0-5246 GCF_053605645.1 Micromonospora sp. NPDC003776 | reverse complement strand
CGGCTCGCCGGCCGCTCGGCGGTCGCCCCGGTCTCCGCGCCGGGCGACGGCGGGAACCGGACCAGCGTGCTGCCCGACCCGGGCCGGCACCACCGCCGCCCGGCGGAACTGGCCGTACGGCTCGCGCCGTACCCGGCGGTCACCGCGGGCCACCCGCTCGCGGTCCAGGTCCGCATGGACGCCCTGCACTTCTTCGACGAGCGCGGCGACCGGATCGACGTCGGCTGGCGCTGAGCGCGCTGGCCGCACCCGGCCAGCCTGCCCGTGTGAGTCGGACGGCGGCTCATCCGGACAAGGTGGCTGCTTCGGCGGCCAGTAGGGCTGGCATTGCCGGGTAAGGGTCCTTGATGGGGGCACGCTGCTCGCGGGTTCTCTTGCGAACCTCGGTCAAGGTTGGGCCGGCCACGTAGTGCCGGCCACGCCGCTCCCCCCGTGCCTCCAGAAGGCCCTGATCGGCAAGGCGGGTCAGGTCGCGGGTGGCTGTGCGTTCCTCGACGCCGGTGAGCTTGATGTACAGAGGGCGACGGACGCGATATCCCAGGACAGCCTCGTACAGCAGCCCGGTGACCCGCTCGGGGAGCTTCTCTGCGCTGACCAGGGCATCCAGTTCCCGCCAGATTGTCGATGCCTCCTCGAACCGTCGGGCGACAGTCTGTGCCTGCATGTGATGAGCACGCAGATTGAACGCCACCCACAGGCCGGCGGACCCTTCGGGGTTCCAACGGCCTCGTCCGGTGATCGCCAGCACCCGGTAGTAGTCCTCTGTGTTGCTGCCCAACCACTCCTCGATGCTGGAGAAGGCCGGCTCGACGATCGCCTCGCGGGACAGCACCAGCGTCTGCAGCGCGCGGGCCATGCGGCCGTTGCCGTCCCGGAATGGATGGATCATCACGAGGTTGAGGTGGGCCAGTGCGGCCTTGACCAGCGGGTCCCTGGTGCCGTCGGAACGCAGGTGCTCCGCCAGTTCCTCCATCAGCTCGGGCACGAGGTTGGTGTCGGCTCCCTCGTACACACGTCGATCGGTCCGCTCGTCGTGGACATAGATCGGGCCCTTGCGGTACTGCCCCGGGCTCTTCGCCAGGTCGTGCGACAGCATCATGTAGTGCATGCTGCGGATGACCGACGTATCGAAGCGGAAGTACGGGTCCCCGGCGCTCTGCAGAACGTAGCCCAGGGCCTGTCGGTAGCCCCGGATCTCGGCGAAGGTGCGGTCATCGGCGCTCAGCGGCTCTTCGTCATCGAGCGCCGCGGCGGCGTCGTCCTCGGCGACCACGTATCCCTCAATGCTGTTGGAGCCGAGTATCGCTCTGGCCAGCATGGATCTCCGTAGCTCGCCGGTCCAGCGACGCGGGGTGCGCAGGACATCGGCCAGTGCCCGCCGCATCTCATGGATCTCCGCCAGCACGGATCGGTCAGGGTCGGTCAAATCGGGCGCAGCGTAGATCATCGCTCGTGTCCTTATGTCTCTTTCAATGAGACAACCCTAGCCCCACACCAGCGTTGACGCAAATAAAGAGACAAAGAGACGGGCCAGCTGATCACGCAGGCTCTTGCCCGGAAAGTTACCGACGAGTAGCGTGCGTTCATGTCCATCGACTCTCGCCAGGTGGCGGCCGGTCTCCTCGAAGCCGTGCCGTTCGCTCGTACGCTCGGTATCGAATTCGTCGAGGTCGCGCCCGAGGCCGAGGGCGGGGTACGGGCGGTCGTCCGGCTCCCCGACGTCCCGGAGCACCACAACCACGTCGGCGGCCCGCACGCCGGGGCGATGTTCACCCTCGGGGAGACCGCGTCCGGGGCGGTGGTGCTCGCCGCGTTCGGTCCGGTGCTCGACCGGGCGGTGCCGCTGGCCGTGACCGCCAACATCGCGTACCAGAAGGTGGCCCTGGGGCCGGTGCGGGCCACCGCGCGGCTGGGGCGTACGCCCGCCGAGGTGATCGCCGAGCTGGACGCGGGGCAGCGGCCAGAGTTCCCGGTCCAGGTGGAGATCGGTACGGAGGACGGCACGGTCACCTCCGTGCTCACCGTGGTGTGGACGCTCCGCCCGAACCGCTGAGGTCCGAATCGCGTTTGCCCCCGGGGTCGGGTGGATAGATTCAGGCAATGCTGGGCCTACCCGCTCACGTGACCGCCTGTCTCTTCGATCTGGACGGTGTGCTGACGCAGACCGCCAAGGTGCACAACGCTGCCTGGACCGAGACCTTCAACGCGTTCCTCAAGGACCGGGCGGCGGCCACCGGCGAGCCGTTCCGCCCGTTTGACCCCGGACCGGACTACAACCGGTACGTGGACGGAAAGCCGCGAGCCGACGGGGTGCGCTCCTTCCTGGCCTCGCGCGGCATCACCCTGCCCGAAGGCTCGCCGGACGATCCGCCGGAGGCGGACACGATCAACGGGGTGGGCAACCGCAAGAACGTCATCCTGCTCAAGCGGATCCGCACCGACGGGGTCGAGGTCTACCAGGGCTCGGTGCGCTACCTGGAGGCCGCCGTCCGGGCCGGAGTGCGCCGGGCGGTCGTCTCGGCCAGCGCCAACTGCGCGGCCGTGGTGGAGGCCGCCGGGCTGAACCCGTTCCTGGAGGCCCGGGTGGACGGGCTGGTGGCCCGCGAGCGCGGCCTGCGCGGCAAGCCGCATCCGGACACCTTCCTGGCCGGCGCGGAGCTGCTCGGGGTCAGGCCGGAGCAGGCCGCCGTCTTCGAGGACGCCCTCGCCGGCGTCGAGGCCGGCCGGGCCGGCGGCTTCGGGTACGTGGTGGGTGTCGACCGGGTCGGCCAGGCCGACGACCTGCGGGCGCACGGCGCCGACGTGGTCGTCACCGACCTCGCCGAGCTGCTGACCGGGGCCGCCGCGTGATCCGGGAGCGGGCGTACCCGGTCGAGCCGTGGCACGTCCGGGAGACCCAGCTCGACATGGACGTGCTCGCCCAGTCCGAGTCCGTCTTCGCCCTCTCCAACGGGCACGTCGGGCTGCGCGGCAACCTCGACGAGGGGGAGCCGCACGGCCTCCCCGGCACCTACCTGAACTCCTTCTACGAGCTACGCCCGCTGCCGTACGCGGAGGCCGGTTTCGGTTTTCCCGAGTCCGGCCAGACCATCGTCAACGTCACCAACGGCAAGCTGATCCGGCTGCTGGTCGACGACGAGCCGCTCGACGTCCGGTACGGCGAACTCCTCTCCCACGAACGGGTCCTCGACCTGCGCGCCGGCACCCTGCACCGGGAGGTGCACTGGCGCTCGCCGGCCGGGCGGGAGGTCAAGGTCCGCAGCACCCGGCTGGTGTCGTTCACCCAGCGGTCGGTCGCCACAATCAACTACGAGGTCGAGGCGGTCGACGGGCCGCTGCGGCTGATCCTCCAGTCCGAGCTGGTGGCCAACGAGGCCCTGCCGCCGCAGAGCCGCGACCCGCGGGTGGCGGCCGTCCTGGAGTCGCCGCTGCTGGCCGAGGAGGAGCTGACCACCGACGACGGCGGGCTGCTCATCCACCGGACCAAGGTCAGCGGGCTGCGGCTCGCCGCCGCGATGGCGCACGACGTGCACGGCCCGGAGCGCACCACCATGGAGTCCGAGGGGTACGAGGACTGGGTCCGCACCACCATCGGCTGCGTGCTCAAGCAGGGCCAGAAGCTGCGGGTGGTCAAGTACCTGACGTACGGCTGGTCCAGCCGACGCTCGCTGCCGGCGCTGCGGGACCAGGTCGGCGCCGCCCTCGCCGCCGCCCGGCTGGACGGCTGGGACGGGTTGCGCCGGGCCCAGCGCGAGTACCTGGACGAGTTCTGGGACGCCGCCGACGTGCGCGTGGAGGGCGACCCGGAGGTCCAGCAGGCCGTCCGGTTCGGCCTGTTCCACGTGCTCCAGGCCGGCGCCCGCGCGGAACGCCGGCCGATCTCCGCCAAGGGGCTGACGGGCCCCGGGTACGACGGGCACGCGTTCTGGGACACCGAGATGTTCGTGCTGCCGGTGCTGACGTACACCCAGCCGTCGGCGGTCCGGGACGCGCTGCACTGGCGGTACTCCACCCTCGAACAGGCGCAGGAGCGGGCGCACACGCTCAACCTCAAGGGCGCCGCCTTCCCGTGGCGGACCATCGAGGGGCCGGAGTCCTCGGCGTACTGGCCGGCCGGCACGGCCGCGTTCCACATCGCGGCCGACGTCGCCGACGCGTTGCGCCGGTACGTGCTGGCCACCGGCGACGCCGGGCTGGAACAGGAGATCGGGCTGGAACTGCTGGTCGAGACGGCCCGGCTCTGGCGCTCGCTCGGCCACCACGACCGCACCGGCCAGTTCCACATCGACGGGGTGACCGGGCCCGACGAGTACACCGCGGTCAAGAACGACAACATCTACACCAACCTGATGGCGCAGCGGAACCTGCTGACCGCCGCGGACTGCGCGATGCGCTACCGGGACCAGGCGCTCGACCTCGGCGTCAGCGAGGAGGAGGCGGCCGCCTGGCGGGACGCCGCGCACGCCATGCATCTGCCGTACGACGCCGACCTCGACGTGCACGAGCAGGTGGAGGGCTTCACCCGGTTGCAGGAGTGGGACTTCGAGCACACCCCGCCGGAGAAGTACCCGCTGCTGCTGCACTACCCGTACTTCGACCTCTACCGCAAGCAGGTCGTCAAGCAGGCCGACCTGGTGCTCGCGATGCACTGGCGCGGGGACGCGTTCAGCGGCCTGGAGAAGCTGCGCAACTTCCTCTACTACGAGCGGCGTACGGTCCGGGACTCATCGTTGAGCGCGTGCACCCAGGCGGTGATGGCGGCCGAGGTCGGCTACACCGAACTCGCCCACCGCTACCTGCGCGAGGCGGCCCTGATGGACCTGCACGACCTGAACGAGAACACCCGCGACGGGGTGCACATGGCGTCGCTGGCCGGGGCCTGGATCGCCCTGGTCGCCGGCTTCGGCGGGCTGCGTGACCACGACGGGACGCTCTCCTTCTCGCCCCGGTTGTCCAGCCGGCTCAGCCGGCTGGAGTTCGCCCTCCAATGGCGGTCGATGCGGCTGCGGGTCGACGTCCGGCCGCACCAGACCACGTACTCGCTGCGCAAGGGGGGCCCGGACGCGGTGCTGGAGCTGCGCCACCACGGCGAGCCGGTCCGCGTCACCACCGCCCAGCCGGTCACCGTGCCGGTGCCGCCCGCCCAGCCGGCGGGGCCACCGCCGGAGCAGCCACCGGGCCGGGCACCGCTGCTGCACCTGCCCGAGAACGCCAGCTGAACCGGCCCGGCCCGCGCTCGTCGCGGG
>NZ_JBSGJR010000500.1:0-5280 GCF_053605645.1 Micromonospora sp. NPDC003776 | reverse complement strand
GGTGACCGACCCGGTCACCAACGGGCGCGCTGGTCGAGGGAGTGGGGTGCGACGCCACATCCCGTCCCGAGTGCCCCGTTCATCGGTGCCGCCTTCGTGTCCGGATCCGGCCACGAAGGATCTCTTCACCTGAGGAACGCAAGCACGTAGCGTCCTGAATCGATTCACAACCCGCGCGGAGGCAGCCGTGACACCTCGGACTTCCGGAAGCCGGCCGCTGCCGCCGCGCCGCAAGACGCTGGTCGCAGCGGCCACGCGCCCCAACCCCAATCCTGTGGTCCGGGCCAGGGCCTCCTTCGCCGGAACCGAGAACCGCGGCACCGCGTTCGAAACGGGCCGCCGACGGTCCAGCGGCCAGCTGGCCGCCGCCCAACCCTGCTGACCCCCGTCCCCTCGGGACACCCCGCAAAACCTCAGTGCGGGACCGCCGCACAGAAGGGTGAGGACCATGACGTTCACGACGCGGCGCCGGCCGGTGCTCAGCGCGCTCGTCGCCCTGCTCCTCGGGCTGACGCCGACCGTGGTGACGGCCGCCCCAGCGGCCGCCGCCGAACCGTCGGCACCCCAGCTCGCGGCGGTCGGCCTGACCACCGAACGGGCCACCGACCCGATCGGCCTCGACGTGGCCAAGCCCCGCCTCGGCTGGCGGATCGAATCCGCCGCCCGCGGTGTGCTCCAGGAGGCCTACCAGGTGCGGGTCGCCACCAGCCAGGCCCACCTCGACGACGCCGACGTCTGGGACAGCGGCCGCGTCACCGCCCAGCAGAGCACCCTCGTCCCGTACGCCGGGCCGGCGCTGAAGCCCCGCACCCGCTACGTCTGGCAGGTCCGGGTCTGGGACACCACCGGCCGTACCTCGGACTGGAGCGCCCCCGCCTCGTGGGAGACCGGACTCGGCGGCGCCGACGGCTGGCACGCCGACTGGATCGGCCTGCCGCCCCCCACCGAGTCGTGGACCGACTACACCGTCCAGACCACCGTGCGCCTGGAGCGCGACGCGGCCGGGATCTACCTGCGCGCGCACGGCCCGGCCAACGCCTACATGTGGCAGTTCTCGATCACCGGTGGGACCGCGAAGCTGCGGCCACACGCCCGGGTCAACGGCGCGTGGAGCGTGCTCAAGGAGGTGCCCCTCGGCGCGGTGGTGCCGGCCGACAAGCTGACCACCCCGCACACCCTGCGCATCACCGCCGCCGGCGACACCATCACCACCTGGGTCGACGGCACCCAGGTCGACGTCACCCGCGACACCCGGCACAAGGGCGGCTCGGTCGGCCTGCGCACCGACGGAGCCGAGACCGGCGTCTTCTCCGACTTCTCCGTCACCCGCGGCACCGACACCCTCTTCACCGCCCCACTCACCGATGGCCAGAACCCGTTCAGCGGCGGCACCCCCACCGCCGGCGGGCTGCGGGTCACCGGCAGCACCGAGGCGATGCTCACCGCGCTGGACGCCAACCCGCTGCTGCGTCGCGGCTTCCGCGTCGACGGGGAGATCGCCCGCGCCCGCATCTACGCCACCGCGCTCGGCGTCTACCGGCTCTCGCTCAACGGCCAACGGGTCGGCGACCAGGAGCTGGCGCCCGGCTGGACCGACTACAGCAAGCGAGTGCAGTACCAGACGTACGACGTCACCCGCCAGCTCCGCCAGGGCGACAACGCGCTCGGCGCGCAGCTCGGCGACGGCTGGTACTCCGGCACCCTCGCCTCCTTCGGCCCCGACCACTACGGCACCCGGCCCCACCTCGGCGCGCAACTGATCGTCGAGTACACCGACGGGCGCACCGAGACCGTCCGCACCGACGACTCCTGGCGCGCCACGCCCGGGCCGTTCCTGCAGAGCGACCTCATCCACGGCGAGACGTACGACGCGCGCCGGCTGCCCGCCGGCTGGGACACCCCGGGCTTCGACGACGCCGGCTGGTCACCGGCCACCGTGGACGACCCCGCCGCCACCGGCCCGGTCGTCGCCCAGGCCGACCCGCCCGTGCGGGTGGTGCAGGAGCTGCCGGCGCGGACGCTGACCCAGCCCACCCCCGGCACCTGGATCTTCGACCTCGGCCAGAACATGGTCGGCAAGGTCCGGCTGAAGGTCGACGGCCCCGCCGGCACCACCGTCCGCATCCGGCACGCCGAGGTACTGAACCCCGACGGCACCGCCTACACCGCCAACCTCCGCTCGGCCCAGGCCACCGACCGCTACACCCTGCGCGGCGGCGGAGCCGAGGTCTACGAGCCGACGTTCACCTTCCACGGCTTCCGCTACGTCGAGCTGACCGGCTACCCGGGCACCCCCACCCTGGCCACGGTCACCGGCCTGGTCGAGCACACCGACGGGGCGCTCACCAGCGAGTTCCAGACCTCCAACGCGATGGTCAACCAGCTGCACAGCAACATCACCTGGGGTCAGCGCGGCAACTTCCTGTCCATCCCCACCGACACCCCGGCCCGGGACGAGCGGCTCGGCTGGACCGGCGACATCAACGTCTTCGCCGAGACCGCGACGTTCAACATGGACAGCCTGACCTTCCTCACCAAGTGGCTGGAGGACCTGCGCGACGGGCAGTCGGCCAACGGGGCGTACCCGGACGTCGCCCCCCGCGTCTGCTGCGGCGACGGCGCGACCGGCTGGGGCGACGCCGGCATCACCGTCCCGTACACGCTGTGGCAGCGCTACGGCGACACCCGGGTCATCGAGGAGCACTACGCGTCGATGGTGCGGTACGCGTCCTGGCTGCAGAGCACCAGCTCCGGCAACCGGCGCACCAACGCCGGCCCGTACCTGGACTGGCTCAACCTGAACGACCCGACGCCCGCCGGGGTCATCGGCACCGCCTACTATGCCCACAGCATCCGGCTGCTGGGCGAGATGGCCGCCGCCATCGGCCGGGACGCCGACGCCGCCCGCTACGCGGCGCTGGCCACCGACATCGCCCAGGCCTTCGTCGACACGTACGTCTCGGCCGACGGCACCGTCCAAGGGGACAGCCAGACCGGGTACGTGCTGGCCATCGGCATGAACCTGCTGCCGCCCTCGCTGCGCGCCAAGGCCGCCGACAAGCTCGTCGCCAACGTCCGCCGGCACGACTGGCACCTGTCCACCGGCTTCCTCGGCACCCCCGACCTGCTGCCCGCGCTCAGCGACACCGGACACCTCGACGTCGCCTACCGGCTGCTGCTCAACGACACCTACCCGTCGTGGGGCTACGAGATCGCCCGGGGCGCCACCACCGTCTGGGAACGCTGGAACTCGATCATGCCGGACGGCAGCTTCGGCGACGTGTCGATGAACTCCTTCAACCACTACGCCTACGGCGCGGTGGGGGACTGGATGTACCGGACCGTCGCCGGCATCCAACCCGACTCCGGCAACCCCGGCTACCGCCACCTCACCTTCGCGCCGCAGCCGGGCGGCGGCCTCACCTCGGCCCGCGCGTCGTACCGCTCGGCGCAGGGCACGATCGGCAGCGACTGGCACCTCGACGCCCACGGCGACATGCAGCTTCGCCTCACCGTCCCGGCGAACACCACCGCGACCGTCCGCGTACCCACGCCCAGCCGGCACGCGGTCACCGAGAGCGGCCGACCGGCGGAGACGGCCGACGGCGTGCGGTTCGTCCGGATGGACGGCGACGTCGCCGTCTACGAGATCGGATCCGGCTCCTACGCCTTCGCCGTCGACCGGGTACTCGGCGCGCTCGGCGACACCGCCGACGCGGTGCAGGCGCTGACGACGCTGACCGGCGACCTTGCGGACGACCTGGGCCAGCCGGTGGCCGCGCACCTCACCGCCCAGCTCGGAAAGCTCAGCGACGAGACCGCCGCGGCGCGCACCGCGCACCTGGGCGGCGACGCCACCGACGCCGCCACCCGCGTGCACCGGGCCCTGGCCACCGCCGCCGACCTGGACCGCTGGCTACGCACCCAGGTCAAGGCGGGTCGGGTCGCCGCAGCGAACGCCGAACGATTCACCGCCCTGCTCACCCGGGTCGACCAGTTGCTCTCGGCCGCCTCGTCGGACCTGATCGGCGCGGTCGTCAAGCTCGACCTGCCGGTGGGCGAGCGGCTGCCCGGCGACGTCGTACCCGCGACCGTCACGGTCACCAACGGCGGCACGACGCCGCTGACCGGGGTGGCCTCCACCCTGCGCGTACCCGAGGGCTGGACGGTGACGCCGGTCGGCGACCAGGCCACCACCGTCGCCCCCGGCGCCACCGCCGCCCACCGCTACGAGCTGCGCATCCCCGCCGGGCAGTCCCCGGCGACCGTCTCGGTCGACGGGTCCGCCAGCTACCGGCACGGGGGCGGCACCGCGACGCTGCCGGTCGCGGGCACGATCACCACCGCCCCGGCGGTGGTCGTCGTGTCGGCGTCCGCCACCCCCGCCGCCGTGACGCCCGGCGCCACCACCACGGTCACCGCGCTGCTGCGCAACCGGGCCACGGTGCCGATGCCCGGGCAGGTCACCACCACCGGCCCGGACAGCTGGCGGGCGGCGCCGCCCACCGCCGGGTACGACCTCGCCGCCGGCGCGGAGGCCACCGTGTCGACCGTCCTCACCGCACCGGTCGCGGTGACCGAAGGACCCGCGCAGGTCACCATCGCCACCGGCGCCACCGACGCGGAACGGCGCACACTCGCCGTCCCGGTCCAGTTCACCAACCCGCCGCCGGACGCGTACGACCACGTCGACCTCGGCGACTCGGCCTCCGAGCAGGCGCACCACCTGACCGCCTCGACGTACTCGGGCACCAACACCGAGGCCGGGCTGACCCGCCGCTACACCAACGTCAGCTACCCGGGCGGCTGGTTCGAATTCGACCTCGCCGTGGCACCCGGCCAACCGTTCGTGCTGCGCGCCGTCGAGACCTACGACCAGGCACAGCTGAAGGACTACGAGATCGTCGTCGACGGCGTGGTGGTCCACGCCCGCTCCTGGCAGCGCACCGAGAGCGGCGCGGGCACCGTCAGCTACCAGTTCATCGTCGACCTGCCCGACCAGACCCGCGACGGCGTGGTCCGGGTGCGCTTCCGCGACACCGGGGACGGCTACGACCCATCCGTCGCCGACGTCTGGTCCGCGCCCCTTCCGTCCTGACCGCCACACCACCACCGCAAGGAGCACGCGCATGGCGCAGACACCACCACCGGTTCCTGGACAGGGGACGGAACTCAGCCGCCGGTCACTGCTCGGCTGGGGCGTCGCCGGCGCCGGAGCCGTCGCACTCGGCGCGACCACCACCGCCGCGCCGGCCGCCGCCGCACCGCCCACGGGCGCCG
>NZ_JBSGJR010000499.1:0-5335 GCF_053605645.1 Micromonospora sp. NPDC003776 | reverse complement strand
GTCGTCGGCCTGGCCGCCGCCGCGGTCGAGCGCCGGATCCGGCCGGGCGCCGACGCCGTGGCCGAGTCGGTCCTGATCGCCGCCGGCATCCTGGTCGGGTACGCCCGCCGGGTCGACCACACCTTCGATCCAGCGCTGGCGCTCGCCGCCCCCGTGCTGCTCGGCCTGGTGCTGCTGGTGGGGCCGCTGCGCGCGGCGGGCGCGCTGGAGATCCGGGCGGCCAACCTCCCGGTCCGCTCCTGGGCCCCGCGGCTCGCCGCCCGACTCGACGACGTGCTGCTCGGGCTGCTCGCCGTGGTGGCGGTGGCCGCCGGCCTCGACCTGCCCGCCTGGGTGGCGCTGGTCGCCGTCCTGCTCGTCGCGGCCGGCTTCGGCGTGACCGGGCTGGACCTGGCCCGGCGCCGGTTCCGGCCGCCGGCCGGGGGCGGCCCGGTGGGCCGGGCGCTGCGCCGGCACCAGCCCGAGTTCCTGCTCTACTTCTCCGCCCCACCCGGGTCGGAGTACCAGGTCACCATGTGGCTGCCCTACCTGGAGCGGATCGGCCGGCCGTTCATGGTCCTGGTCCGCGAGCCGGAGTACCTCGCCACCATCGCCGCGGCGACCCGCGCGCCGGTCGTCTTCTGCCCGACCCTCAAGGCCATGGACGAGGCGCTGGTGCCGAGCCTGCGGGTGGCGTTCTACGTCAACCACGGCGCGAAGAACAGCCACTGCATCCGCTTCTCCCGGCTCACCCACGTGCAGCTGCACCACGGCGACAGCGACAAGGCGCCCAGCGCCAACCCGGTCTCCGGGATCTTCGACAGGATCTTCGTCGCCGGCCCGGCGGCGATCGAGCGGTACGCCCGGGCCGGCGTGGAGATCCCGGCCGAGAAGTTCATCGTGGTGGGCCGGCCCCAGGTCGAGGCGATCGAGGTACGCCGGGAGCCGGCGCGCGGCCTGGCCGCCCCGACCGTGCTCTACACCCCGACCTGGACGGGGCACCACGCGGACGCCGACTACTGCTCGCTGCCGGTGGCCGAGACCATGCTGCGCCGGCTGCTCGACCGGGGCGCCACGGTGATCCTGCGGGCCCACCCGTACACCGCGCAGAACCCCGCCTCGGCGCGGCAGCTCGCCCGCCTCACCGAACTGCTCGCCGCCGACCGGGCGAGGTCCGGCCGGGCGCACCTGTGGGGCGCCGCCGCCGGCCGCGACCTGACCCTGACCGAGTGCGTGAACCGGTCCGACGCGCTGATCTCGGACGT
This sequence comes from Micromonospora sp. NPDC003776, assembly GCF_053605645.1. Classification (NCBI taxonomy): domain Bacteria; kingdom Bacillati; phylum Actinomycetota; class Actinomycetes; order Micromonosporales; family Micromonosporaceae; genus Micromonospora; species Micromonospora sp. NPDC003776. The sequence goes on along the minus strand of NZ_JBSGJR010000499.1, from coordinate 4,091 downwards.
GTCCGGGGTGATCTCCGACTACCTCTACTCCGGCAAGCCGTACGCGGTGACCGACATGGGCGCGGACGGCAGCGACTTCGTGGCGCGGTTCCCGCTCGCCGGTTCCGGCTACGTGCTGCGGCGCGACATGTCCAACCTGGACGAGGTGCTGACCGAGCTGCTCGACACCGACCCGAAGGCGGCGGAACGCTGGGTCACCCGGGCCCGCTACCTCGGCGACTTCCCGGAGGACGGGTACGCCGAGGCGTTCCTCGACGCCGCCCGGCGGGAGCTCGAACCGGGCTGGAACACGCCGGCGCCGCGCACCGCCGACGCGGTCGCCCCGGGCGGCTCGCCGCTCTCCCCGACCGGCTAGGACGGGTGCCGAGAACGGCGCCTCGGCGGGACACCTGACCACCCCGGCCCGGTCGATAATGATCGACGTGACCGTGCGATACGACGAGGTGCTGGGCCCGCTGCGCGCGGCGTACGACGCGCGGGCGGCCGAGCGCGACGGGCTCACCAAGGAACCGTGGAAGCTGGCGGAACGGCAGGCGTTCCGGGACCGGCTGGCGCCGGGCGCGCGGCTGCTGGAGATCGGCGCCGGCACCGGGCAGGATGCCAGCTACTTCCAGCGGGAGGGCTTCGCCGTCGTCGCGGTCGACCTGTCGCCGGCGATGGTCGGGCGCTGCCGGGCCAAGGGCGTCGAGGCCCACGTCATGGACTTCCTGCACCTGAGCTTTCCGCCCGGCTCGTTCGACGCGGTGTTCGCGCTGAACTGCCTGCTGCACGTGCCCAACCACGACCTGCCCGCGGTCCTGGCGGCGATCCGGGCGGCCCTGCGCCCCGGCGGGCTCTTCTTCCTCGGCGTGTACGGCGGCACCGAGAGCGCCGAGGGCCCGATCGACGGCGACCAGCATGTGCCGCCGCGCTTCTTCTCCTGGCGCACCGACGACCAGCTGCTCGGCTTCGCCACCGCATGGTTCGACCTCGTGGACTTCCACCGCGTCGAGGTCGGTGGCGGCCACCGGTTCCAGTCGCTGACGCTGCGCCGCCCGGACCACCACGATCCCGGAGAGGACCATGACCAGGTCGGACATCAAGCGTGAGCGTAAGGACCTCTACGCCCCCCGCGCCGACAGCTTCCAGCTCGTGGAGGTGCCGGCACTGCCGTTCCTGATGGTCGACGGCGCGGGCGACCCCAACACGGCACAGTCCTACCAGGACGCCGTGGCGGCGCTGTACGCCGTGTCGTACGCGCTGAAGTTCGCCGGCAGGCAGGCGTTGGGCCGGGACCACGTGGTCGCTCCGCTGGAGGGCTTGTGGTCGGCCGACGATCCGGCCGCCTTCGTGACCCGGGCCAAGGGCGAGTGGCGATGGACCATGATGATCACCCAGCCCGAGTGGATCACCGGGGCCATGGTGGACGAGGCGGTCCGGCTGACCGCCAGCAGGAAGCACCTGCCGGCCGCGGACCGGCTCCGGTTCGAACCGTACGCCGAGGGGTTGTCCGTGCAGGTGCTGCACGTCGGCTCGTACGACGACGAGGGTCCGGTGCTCGCCGGCCTGCACCACGAGTTCATGCCGGCCAACGGCCTCACGTTCAACGGCCCGCACCACGAGATCTATCTCAGCGACCCGCGGCGGACCGAGCCGGCGAAGCTGCGGACCGTGCTCCGCCAGCCGGTGACCCGCGGCTGACCGCCGGGACGCCCCTCACCGGTACGAATCGAGCAGGGCGAGCACCGCCTCCGGGTCCTCGACGTGCGCGTTGTGGCCGAGCCCCGGCAGGGTGGCGACCGGCACGCCCAGCTCCTTGAGCTGCGCGTCGGACACCATCGGGTCCTGTTCACCCCGGGCCAGCAGCACCGGTACGTCGGTCGCGGCGAGCAGGACCGGCAGCCGCGGCTCCCCCACCGCGAAGGCGGCCGGGTCCATGGCCAGCCGCCAGCGGCCGTCCTCCCGGCGCAGCCCGGCGTCGACCACCGGATGATCGGGGGCGAACAGTCCGGCCAGCCCGGAGACCCGCAGGTACCGCCGGGCCGCCTCGTCCCGGCTGGCGAACCAGGTCACCGGTCGCTCGGCCAGCTCACGGGCCTTCGCCAGCTCGGCCGGGGACCAGACGGCCTTGATGCCCAGCCCGATCACGGCGTCCACCGGCAGCGCCCGGGTCCGGGCGGCCAGGGCCAGCGCCACCACCCCGCCCAGCGAGTGGCCGAGCACCACGAGGCGGTCCCGGGGGCCGAGCCGCTCGGCGACCGGGCCGAGCCCCGCCACGACCCGGTCCGCGAGGGCCTCGAACGAATATCCGGGCAGCGGCGGGGACCAGCCGTGGCCGGCCAGGTCGGGCGCGAGCCAGCGACCCGCCCAGCGGCGCTCCAGCAGCGGCGCCCAGGGCAGCCAGACCTCGCCGGTGGCACCCATGCCGTGCAACAGCAGCAGATGGCGGCTACCCGTCGCGTCACCCATACGGCGCAGTGTGCCACCGGACGGACACGACGCGCGAGACCGGGCCACCGGCGGCCGCCCCGCCGGACGGCGTCGGGCCCCGGCTCGGAGAGCCGGGGCCCGACGGGGAAGGGTGCGATCAGGCGGAGTAGCCGCGGGTGGCCATCCAGTTCGCCAGGTCGATGGTGCTGATCCAGTACGCCGGCAGCGACGGGTCGGCCGAGTCGGCGATCCGGACCGTGCGGCCGTCGTTCTTGTACCCGACCACCGCGATGTAGTGGCCCCCGGGGAAGGAGTGCCAGCCGCCGTCGGTGTCGGTCGCGGAGCCCACGATGTTGGCGACCACGCCACGGCCGTCGGTGATGGCCTTGACCACGTCGGCCTGGAGCTGGTCCATCTGCGCCGGGGTCGGGGTGCCGGGGATCATGTGCGTCCGCCACGGGCTGCCCTTGACCATCTGGTTGAGCCCGCGGGTGGTGTCCTCCGCCGAGTTGGTGCCGTTCTCGCCGGCGTTCAGCGGGGCCACCATCGCGTCCTGGGTGGTCTCGACGCCGCTCGCGCTGAGCGCGTTGCGCACCGCGGCCGGGCCGCAGTTCCAGTACGCGGTCTGCGCCTCGTAGGTGTAGTCGAGCACCTTGGTCGACGGCGGCTTCGGCTTGGCCTTCTTGGTGACGTCCGGGTCGGCCTTGGCGCTGCTGGCCTTCGCGCTCGGCGAGGCGCTCGGCGACGCGCTCGGCGAGTCGGACGGGGACGGCGGGGCGGCGACCTTGGCCTCGGCCGCGACCTTGCCCAGCTCGGGGGCGAGCTCGGCGACGGAGGCGGTGTTGTGCTGGCGTACCGGCGAGTCGTTGGTGGCGGCCAGGGCGGCGCCGGTACCGCCGGCCAGGACGAGCGCCGCGGCCGAGCCGGCGACGATCTGGTACGGCCGCTCGGTCACGAGGCGGCGCAGCTGACGCTTCAGGTGGTGCTTCACGTGTTCCTCCACGGGGGGCCGGAGCGGCACACGCCGGCCCGCCGCGCGGAGGAGCTCACGCGCGTTCGTGGGGCGGGGTGGCCGCGGGGACGGTACGCCCGGAGGGGCCGGGCTCCCAGGGGGGGTGCGGGGCGCCGTCAGGCGAGCGCCGGCACCGAGGCGCCGTGGAGGCGGGAGGAGGATCGGGGGGTGGTCGGCACGAGGACGGAACTCCTTCCTTCACCGCCTACCGGGTTAGCTGACGGATTCGGGCGGGAAGTACGCCCTACCGCGGGCCGAGGCTCGCGGATTCACCCCGGTGTTGCCTGGGTCCCCGGTTCGTGAGATCACGATTGAGCGGGTCGGCACGGCGTCGCCACTTGCGATCGAAAACCGCACCGGACGCGCCGACACTACCGGTGGGTACTCGCCCTGCCAACCCCGCTCACCTGCGTAAACCTCGAACATCGCTACTCTGACCGGAACAGCCGGTCACTGACGTCACTCAATGGGACGAGCAGTTATCCCGGAACTGTCGGGCAACAATCGGACATCCGGTGGCGAGCCGACGGGAATTGCGGCGCTCGATCGCCCGAACTGATCCCGATGACCGTTTGCGGCACCCGCGTGACCGGGCTCACCGCATTCGGGTAACAATTCAGCCGACCCGGGCCGGGCGCCAGCGGGCCGGGGCGGCCACCGCCGGGGCGGC
>NZ_JBSGJR010000498.1:0-5348 GCF_053605645.1 Micromonospora sp. NPDC003776 | reverse complement strand
GCGTTGATCAAGGAGTTTGCGTCGGCACACGCCGGTTACTCGACGCAAACTCCTTGATCAACGCTTAGGGGGCGGGGTGCCGAGGTGATGCGGGGCATGGGGGGCGGATAGCCGGGTATGACGGACCCATGAGGGCGAGCTTCCGGCTTGGCCGGATCGCGGGCGTACCCGTCGGCGTCAACTGGAGCGTCCTGGTCATCTTCGTGCTGATCGCCTGGGCGTTGTCGGCCAGTCTGTTCCCGCGTTCCTACCCCGGCCACTCGAGGGTGGCGTACATCGCGGCCGGGCTGGTCGCCGCGGTGGTCTTCTTCTTCGGTCTGCTCGCCCACGAGGTGGCGCACGCGGTGGTCGCCAAGCGCAACGGGATCGGCGTCGAGGGGATCACGCTGTGGCTCTTCGGCGGCGTCTCCGAGCTGAAGGGCGAGGCCAAGGACCCCGGTGCCGAGCTGCGGATCGCCGGGGTGGGGCCGCTGGTGAGCCTGGTGCTCGGGCTCTTCTTCGCGGTGATCGCCCTGCTGCTCGGCCTGGCCGGGGTGCACGGGCTGCTGCTCGGGGCGCTGTCCTGGCTGGCCGGCATCAACGTGCTGTTGGCGATCTTCAACGTGCTGCCCGCCGCGCCGCTGGACGGCGGACGGCTGCTGCGCGCCGCGGTGTGGAAGGCCACCGGTGACCGGACCAAGGCCTCCGTGGTGGCCGCGCGCGCCGGCTGGGTGCTGGGCATCGTGCTGATCGCCTTCGGGCTCTGGCGGTTCCTGGTCGGCGCCGGGATCGGCGGGCTCTGGCTGGCCCTGATCGGCTGGTTCCTGATCGGCGCCGCCGGCATGGAGGAGCGGCAGGCCCGGATGGGCAGCGCCCTGCGCGGGGTACGCGTCGCGGACGTGATGACCCCGCAGCCGCAGACCGCCTCCGGGGACATGACGGTGGCCGACTTCGTGGACCACTATCTGTTCGCGTACCGGCACTCGGCGTTGCCGCTGACCGAGGAGGGGCGGCCGGTCGGCCTGGTCACCCTCGACCGGGTACGCGGCATCCCCGCCGACCGCCGCGCCTCGACCACGCTGGGCGAGGTGGCCTGCCGGGCCGACGAGCTGGTGCTCGCGCGCCCCGACGAATCGCTCAACGAGCTGCTGCCCCGGCTCAGCCAGTGCGCCGACGGCCGGGCGCTCGTGGTGACCGACCAGCGGCTGGTCGGCATCATCTCGCCCAGCGACATCAGCCGGGCGGTGCAGCGCGGCAGCATGCGCGACCAGATGGCCGGGGCCGGCCGCTAGTCGCGCGGGAAGTACCGGTCCAGCTCCTCGGTGCGGAACTTCCCGGCCGGGTCGAACTCGCGCAGCAGGGCGCGGAAGTCCTCGTACCGGGGATAGCCGGCGGCCGGGTCGCGGTCGAAGAGCTTGCCCCAGTGCGGGCGGGGCGTGAACGGCGCCAGCCGCTCCTCGACCTCGGCCAGCACCGGCGCCACCGCGGCCGGGTCGCCGATCCAGGTGAAGTGCAGCGCGACGCTGTCCCGCCGGTAGTTGGGGCTGAGCCAGAGCTCGTCGGCGGCGATCGTGCGCAGCTCGCAGATCTGCAGCACGGCCGCGATCCGCTCGGCGGCCGGGTCCAGGGCGGCGAGCGCCGCGGCGGCGTCGGCGCGGGCGACGTGCCACTCGGACTGGAGTTCGTCGCCGCTGCTCGGCGTGAACCCGAGCCGGAAGTGCGGCAGCCGCTCGTGCCACGGCCCGGCCTCGCCCAGCTGGACCGTGCAGTTCTCCGGCGGCATGCCGGGCACCGGGTGGACGGGCACGTCGGCGGGGCGGGTGCCCAGCCAGTCGGCCGGCGGTGGCGGCTGGTCGGCGTGCTGCTTGAGCCACACCTGGTCGAGCCGGGCCGAGCGCCAGTCGGTGAAGACGCTCGCGCTGTACGCGCCGTCGAGCGCGGCGTCCAGGGCCTCCCGGGGCAGGCCGAGCCGGATGTACTGCCGGAGGGCGAAGGTGGGCACGACGTCGAGGGTGAGCCGGGTGACGACCCCGAGCGCACCGAGGTTGACCACCATCCCGGCGAACCGGGGGTCGGTGCGGTCCACCGTGAGCAGGTCGCCGTCGGCGGTGACCAGCTCCAGCCCGGCCACGCCGGTGGCCAGGTTGCCGTTGGCTCGGCCGGAGCCGTGGGTGGCGGTGGCGACCGCGCCGGCCACCGAGATGTGCGGCAGCGAGGCGAGGTTGGCCACCGCGTACCCCTCGGCGTGCAGCCGGGTGGCGACGTCGCCGTAGCGCAGGCCGGCGGCGACCGTGGCGGTGCCGCTGTCCCGGTCCAGCGTGATGGTGGGCGGCAGACCGGCGACGGAGACCAGGTCGCCGGTGGTGTCGCCGAGCCGGTTGAACGAGTGCCCGGTGCCGACCGCGCGGACCCGCTCGGCGCGGGCCACCAGCCGGCGCAGCTCGTCCAGCGCTGACGGCCGGTGCCGGGCCCGGGCGGTGTAGCGGACGTTGCCCGCCCAGTTGCGGTCGGCGACGGGCGGCGGGGCGGGGACAGCGGCGGTGGGGTCGGTCACGCGGTGGTCGTCCGATCGGTCGGCGTGTCGGTGTCGGTCAGGGCGGCGCAGAGGGCGTCGAGCGCCATGTCCACCTGGGCGATGTCGTACCCCCGCAGGGCCACCAGCAGGCCGGCGGCGCGGGCCTGCTCGATCTCCGCCCGGGCGGCCCGCCGCTCCGCGGGCCCGCCCTGGGCGAGCGCGTCCTGGGCCCGCCCGACGAGTCGGTCCACCTCGCGGACGTCGTAGCCGCGCAGCCCGTGGGTGAACTCGAACTCCGTCGTCGCGAACTCACCGGGCGACAGGGTACGCGCGTCGGTGAAGCGCCCGCCCGACCAGCGGACCAGCGCCGCCACCACCTCGTCCGGGCTCTCCCGCACCTGGTTGAGGTCGAGCAGCTCCACCGCCGGCCGCCGGTCGCGCGGGTGCCGGGCGGTGATCGGCACGCCGGCCGGGAACCCGCTCCCCGGCACCCCGACCAGCCGGGACGCCTCGTCGACGGCGAGCGCCTCGAACTGCTCCCAGCGGTACGTCCCGCGCAGGCCGGGGCGGCGCACCTGCAGCCCTTCGGGCCCGATCACGAAGCGGAACGGCCGCAGCGCGCCGACCAGCACCATGCCGGCGATCAGCACGACGCCGAGGGCGACGAGCATCCGCAGCAGGGAGCCCTCGACGGCGACCCCGAGCACCATCACCCCGGCCGCCACGCAGATGACCGCCAGCGGCAGGTTGCCCCGGCTCCGGTGCAGCTCCACGTCCCACCCCCGTCGTCGACGCCGCGGTCCGGGTGCATCATCCGTCAAGGTGTCAAGCCGTGGTTGCCCCGTCCCACGGCTCAGAGCTGGGGCATCACCTCGGCGGCGACCAGGTCCAGGTGGTCCAGGTCGGCCAGGTCGAGCACCTGGAGGTAGACCCGCCGGCTGCCGACCTCCGCGTACCGGCCGAGCTTGTCGACGATCTCGGCCGGGGTGCCGGCGAGGCCGTTCTCGCGCAGCTCGGCCGGTTCCCGGCCGATCGCCGCGGCGCGGCGGGCCACCTCGGCCTCGTCCCGCCCGCAGCACAGCACCAGGGCGTTGGACCAGACCAGGTCGGCCGGATCGCGGTCGATCTCGACGCAGGCGTCCTTGACCCGCTGGAACTGGGCCGCCGAGTCCTCGACCGAGACGAACGGCAGGTTGAACTCGTCGGCGTAGCGGGCCGCGAGGCCGGGGGTCCGCTTCGGGCCCATGCCGCCGAGCAGGATCGGGGGGCGCGGCTGCTGCACCGGCTTCGGCAGCGCGGGTGAGTCGCTGACCGGGTAGTACTTGCCCGGAAAGTCGAAGGTGCCTCCGGCCGGGGTCGCCCAGAGGCCGCTGATCACCGCGAGCTGCTCCTCGAGCCGGTCGAAGCGCTCGCCGAGCGGCGGGAAGGGGATGCCGTACGCGGTGTGCTCCTCGGCGTACCAGCCGGTGCCGATGCCCAGCTCGACCCGGCCACCGCTCATCTGGTCGACCTGGGCCACGGTGATGGCCAGCGGACCGGGGAGGCGGAAGGTGGCCGCGGTCATCAGGGTGCCCAGCCGGATCCGCGAGGTGTCCCGGGCCAGGCCGGCGAGGGTGGTCCAGGCGTCCGTCGGGCCGGGCTCCCCGCTGACCGAGCCCATCTTGAGGTAGTGGTCGGAGCGGAAGAACGCGCCGAAGCCCGTCTCCTCGGCGCGGCGCGCGACGGTGAGCAACTGGTCGTAGCTGGCGCCCTGCTGGGGCTCGGTGAAGATCCGCAATTCCATGCCCCGAGCATAGGAAGACCGGCCGGGCCGGGCAGCCGGAGCAGTTCGTATCCCTTGACAGGCATATGTCTGGAGAGGCATATTGGCAGCGTGTCCGTCGACGTGTTCGCCGTGCTGGCCGAGCCCACCCGGCGCCGCATCCTCGACCGGTTGCGCCGGGCGGAGAGCAGCGTCGGCGACCTCGTGGACGCGCTGGGGATGAGCCAGCCGGCCGTCTCCAAGCACCTGAAGGTGCTCCGCGAGGCCGGCTTCGTCACCTGCCGCACCGCGGCCCAGCAGCGGATCTACCGGATCGACACCCGCCCGCTGCGGGCCGTGGACGACTGGCTCGGGCCGTACCGGCGGATGTGGGCGGCGCACCTCGACGCACTGGAGCGCCATCTCGACAGTCAGGAGTGACGATGGACCGCGACAGCTTCCGGCCCGGCCCGCTCGCCGAGGTCGCCCGGGTACCGGCCGGCGAACGGTGGGACCTGGTGTTCGTCCGGGACCTGCGACACCCGCCGGAGAAGGTGTGGGCCGCGCTCACCGAACCGGACCGGCTCGCCGAATGGGCCCCCTTCCTGGCCAGCCGCGACCTGGGCACCCCCGGCGAGGCCACGCTCAGCACGGTCGACGGCGACCGGAGCTATCCGGCCCCGGCGACCGTACGGCGCGCCGACCGGCCCGCCCTGCTGGAGTACACCTGGGGCGACGGGCTGCTGCGCTGGGAGCTGACCCCGACCGGGACCGGGACCCGCCTGACCCTGCGGCACCGGATCGACGACCCGGACCTCGCCCCGGTGATGGCCGCCGGCTGGCACCTCTGCCTCGACGTCGCCGGCCACCTGCTCGACGGCGACCCGGTCGGCCCGATCCGCGGCGGCGAGGCGAAGGAGTTCGGCTGGGACGACCTGCGCGCCGCGTACGTCGAGCGGCTGGACGGCTCCGAGTTCTGACGGACTCCGGCCGGTCCGCCGTGGTGCGGGCCGCGGCCGCCGCCCGGGGGCGGGGAGGGCCCGCTGCCCCTCGCGGCGAGCGGCTCCTTCAGAGCGGCATGTCTCTGCGACATTTTGATGTAGCAGAGACAAG
>NZ_JBSGJR010000497.1:0-5349 GCF_053605645.1 Micromonospora sp. NPDC003776 | reverse complement strand
GGGTTGCCGTCCGGGGCGGTGGTCGCGGCGACGATCGTCCCCGGGCCGGTGACCGTGACCGTCGGGCGGCCCTGGAACGACCACAGGCCGGCGGCGGTCAGCCCGGCCGGCGGGTCGTCGTAGAGCCAGACCGACACGGTGCGGGTGGTGCCCGAGCCGGTCGTGCTGGCCGCCCGCAGCCCGATGACACTCCCCCCGCCGAACAGCGCCTCCGGCCGCCGCAGCGCACCGGCCTGCGGCTGCATCGGCTCGGTGTACGCGTCGAAGGTGGTCACAGCGCCGCCGCCGGCAGGGTGAGGGTGACGGTCCGGGTCTCGCCCGCCGGCCGGGGACGGTAGACCACCTGCGCGGACAGCGTGGAGTCCGCGACGGTCACGGTCACGTCCACCACGTCCAGTCGGTCGCCGAGCGCGTCGGTGAGGCTGCCCCGGGCCCGGGCCCGTACGGTGCCGGCCAGGTCGGGGGAGAGCGGCTGGAACAGCGTGGACTGGCCCAGCCCCGCGCCGAAGCCCGGCCGGTGCAGCCGCTCGTTCGGCCCGGTGAGCAGGACCAGGCGGACCAGGTCGTCCAGGTGCTCCAGCGCGGAGCGGGTGGCCAACCGGCGACCGGCGCCGACGGTCCAGGGTTGGGCGGCGAAACGGGTCATGTGCCCTCCACCTTCGACTGGTTGGAGCTGATCTGGAGCGTCCCCTGCGGCGCGGACGCCGCGCTCAGGCACAACCCCACGCTGGTGTCCAGCAGCACCGGTTCGCCGGCGGTCACCCGCGTCGCCGGGGACTGCCAGCGCACCGTGGTGCAGGGGCTCGCGACGGTGCCGACCACGAACGGACAGCCGGTGATCGTGGCGCTGTCGGAGACCACGAGCACCGCCGCGCCGTCGGCCAGCACCCGGTCCTGGCTCGCGCTGAAGCTCGCCGACCCGCCGTGCGGGCAGGTCGCGACGGTGGCGGTGGTCAGCAGGTAGCCGGGCATGTCACTTCACCACCAGTGCGCCGTCGTTGATGTCGACCTGCCCGTTGCGCATGACGATGGTCGCGCCGGACCCGTTGTCGATCCGTACGCCGTCGTCGTCGAGGGTGATGACCGGGCCGGCCGAGGAGGTGACGGTGAGCGCGCCGTCGGCGTCGGACAGCTCCAGCCGGTGGCCGCCGGGGGTGAGCAGGACGACGGTGTCCGGCCCGGCGCCGGGCACCGCCTGGCCGGCGCTCCAGTTCGCCCCCGACCAGACCGGCTGCGCGGACAGGTCGCCGCGCGGCCATTGCACCAGCACGGCCGCGCCGACCGGCGGCACCAGCGCGAAGCCACAGCCGTCCCCGGCGTACGGCAGCGCGGGCAGGCACCAGCCGGTCGGGCCGTCCAGGAGTTCGGGGACGTCCACCTTGATCCGGCACTTCTGCTCCGGGTCGTCGTTGTCGTGCACCGTGCCGGGGAACAGCCCGACGTAGCCGCCGTTCACAGCGCCACCACCGCCGCCAGGGCGGGCACGCCGCCGGCCGGTCCGCTGCCCAGGGCGTTGCGGATCAGGCCCAGCGCCTGACTGTGCCCGCCGGCGGTGATGGTGTGCCGGACCGACTTCACCAGCCACAACCCGTTCAGCGTCGGGCCGAGCCCGGCGATGGTGATGGTGCGGCGGGCGCGGACCAGCGGCATGTCGGGGGCGGTCAGCGTGGTGGCCAGGGACGCCCCGAACGCGCTGCGTTCGGCCATCGCCGTCGCGGTCGTCCGGGCGTCCAGCACACTGATGCCGGCCGCGGCGTGGGTCCGGATGAGGGTGGCCCCACCGAGCGAGCGGGGGCCCATCGCGTTCCCGGTGCCCGGGTCGCTCGCCACGTCGGTGTCGGTGGTACCGGGAACGGTTCGCGTCAGGTGCACCTCCTGCCCGGCGAGCAGTTGCACCGACGCGGTGGCCCGGCCGCCGAGATCCCCGTAACCGAGGCGGAGGGTGCCCTGCGCCGCCGCGGTCGGGTTGATCCGCCGGAACACCCCGGTGACCACCCCGTCGATCGACTCGACGTGCAGGTCGAATCCGTTACGCCCGGCGAGGCCCCGCAGGAACGCCCAGTCGGTGCCGCTCTGCTGCGGCGAGTAGGCGGCCGAGTCGGTGCCGACCGGGGTGGACTCGACCTGCGCGGCGAGGCCGTACTGCCCGAACAGGGTCTGCGCGATCGTCGAGTCGGTGGTGTCCTGCCACAGCCGCTGCACGTCGCGGCGGTCCATCTCGAGGCTGCGGTCCATCCCCTCCACGGTCAGCGTCGACAGCCCGCCCGGGGCGAAGCTCCAGTTGGCGCTGACGCTGCGGGCGTCGATCTCGTAGCTGGTCCCGCCCCGGCTCACCCGCACGGTGAACGGGGTGGCCGGCGCGACCAAGGCGTCCAGCGAACTGTGCCAGGCGCTGTTGTTGTCGGTGTCCAGCGCGACGGTGACGCTGACCTTGTCCGGGCTGCCGAGCGACTCCTCGACGCTGACGCTCTGCACCAGCTCCAGCTGCCGAGCGGTCAACGGTGCGCCGGCGACGGTGATCACGGTGCGCGTCTCAGGCATCGGGCACCGCCAGCATCGTCCCCGGCTCCTCCAGGGTGAGCGCGTCGGCGGCCGGGTTCGCGTCGGCGATCACCCACCACCGGGTGCTGTCGTTGAGCGCCGCCGCCGCGAGCAGGTCGAGCCGGTCACCGGCACGGACCGGGTAGACCACGTCGGCTCGCGGCGCGACGCTGATCCTCGGCGTCGACATCCGCCGCGTCGAGCCGTCGTCCTGCGTCACGTCCAGCTGCGGCTGGTCCGCGTACCGGCCGCTCACAGCATCAACTCCACACCCTGGGCGATGCCGACGGTGGCGCTGGCTGTGCGTACCGCCTGGTAGGCCGTGGCCAGCACGTTCGCCAGCTTCATCTCCTCGCTGAGGTCCCGGCCTCGCAGCACGGTCAGGGACAGGTCCACGCTGGCCTGCACGGGCTGCAGCAGGGCGTCGAAGCCGGTCTCGTGGATGGCGCAGCTGTCCACCCGGACCGGGACGATCCGCTCCAGGCTCCAGGCGAGCACCACCAGCGGCAGCGACGGCGCGGGCACCGGCGGGGCGCCGCCGCCACCACCGCCGAACGCGCCGGCGACCGCCCCGACCAGCGCGGCCAGCCCGCCGCCGCCCGGCTCCAGCAGCCCCTCGATGGTGGCCAGCAGCGGGCCGATGCCGAGCGACCCGGTGATCGGCTTGTCGATCGCGTCCAGCGCATCGAGCTCGATCTTCAGCGTGTACGACTCCACCGGTGGCCCGCCCACCCGCAGCCCCGACCCGCCGGACGTGCCGGCCTGCACCCGCAGCACCCGGGTGACCTCGGCCGGGTTGTACTGGAACGGCACCATGCTCGGCACCATCCCGGCCACCGGGTCGGAGAAGGACATCAGCATCCCGCGCATCAACATGACCCACTCCCCGGTCTCTGGTCGTTCTCGGTCACGTGCTCGGCGACGGCCCGCGCGACGGCCGCCTCGGGCCCGTCCGGCCAGGCCCGTACGGCGAGCGCGGCCTCGATGGCGGCGCGCAGCAGACCCGGCTCGGGCGGCGCGTCGACGGTCACGTGGATGTCGGTCACCGGTGCCTCCGCGCGGTCGGTGGACGGCGGCTCTTCTCCAGCTCGCGGCGTACGGCGGCGTGCAGGTGCTCGGACCGCACCTCCGTGCCGGCGGCGAGGGCGCTGACCGTGGCCGCCAGCGCGGCGGCGCGGATGGTGGCGCCGGACAGCTCCTCGCGGGCGACCGTGGTGGTGTCCACGCCGGGCAGGTGGTGGCGCCAGAGCAGCTCCCGCTCGCTGTGGTCGGGCAGGTCGAACCGGACGGCGAGCCGGATCCGCCGGGCGAACGCGTCGTCCAGGGCGGAGGGGCGGTTACTGGTCAGCACCACAACACCGCTGTGCACCTCGATGCGCTGCAACAGGTGGTCGATCTCCAGGTTGGCGTACCGGTCGCGGGCGTCGGTGACCTCGCCCCGCTTGCCGAACAGCCCGTCCGCCTCGTCGAAGAGCAGCACCGCACCGGCCGTCGCCGCGTCGCGCAGCACAGTGTCGAGGTTGCGTTGGGTCTCCCCGAGCCACTTGGTCACCACCCGGGCCAGGTCGACGATCCACAGGTCACGGTCGATCGCCGCGGCGACCGCCTCGGCCGCGGCGGTCTTGCCGGTGCCGGACGGCCCGTGGAACAGCGCGATGACGGCCCGGCCCCGCCGGCCGGTGAACCCGAGCCGGTCGTGCGCGGCGGAGGAGTGGCGGGCGTGCGCGACGAGGTCCCGCACCCCGGCGAGGGCCGCCGGGGGCAAAACGAGGTCGTCGAGCGTGGTCATCACCGGCAGCCGGCGGGCGAGCCCACCCGGGTCGTGGCGGGGCTGGGCGCGCAGCGCCGTGCCGACGTCCTGGGCGGTCGCGACCCGGCCGTCCACCGCCGCCACGGCGCGGGCCTGGCCGACCACGGCGGCGATCGCCGGTTCGGCCAGCGGCAGCCGGCCGGCCAGGTCCGCCAGCTCGTCCCGGCTCACGGCGATGCCGGCCTGCCGCAGCGCGCGCCGCCAGGCCTGTTCCGCCGCGGCCGGCGTCGGGGCAGCGAGCTCGACGACGTGCCACCCGGGCGGGCCCGGCTCGTCGGCGCCGCCCACCGCGAACACCGCCCCGTCCGGCGGCGCCGCACCCGGCTCGAGCAGAACCGCCGGCAGCTCATGTCCCAGGCGCAGCAGCAGCCGGGCGACCGCCGGTGGCCGTGCCGTGGCGGCCGGCGCGATGCTGAGCCGCGCGGCCACCGCGTCGCGCAGCGGCATACGGTCGTCGGCGGCCTCGCAGCGGGCGAGCACCGGGACGCCCGCGTCGAGCAGCCCGGCGATGTGCGCGGCGGCGGCGGCGACCCGCGGCGCGACCCCACCGCAGCTGGGCGGCTCAGGACGCTGGCCGGCGATGGCGGCGACGGTGGCGGTGGGCAGCCGGACCGGGGCGTCCGGGTCGACCGGCGCGTCCAGCAGCCCGCCGCGGACCAGCGGGTGGGTGGCGTCGACGGTCAGCGGCACGGTCACGCCCACCCCGGCGAGGACGTGCGCGAGCAGGCCGAGGCTCGGCCAGCGGCGGCCGGCGTCGTCGTGTACGCAGCCGCAGACGATGGCCACCTGCGGCTCCACCGCCGCCCACCAGGCGATCGCCAGCACCGCCTCGGCGCCGGTGTCGAGGCCGCTGACCCGGACCAGCTCGGCGAACTCGCCCTCGGCGGGCAACGGCAGCAGCGCCACACGGGGGTACGGGTCGACCACGCCGACGGCGGCGACCGCGCGGGTGGCGTCGTCCAGCGTCGGGTCGGCCCACGCCTCCCGGTAGCGGCGCA
>NZ_JBSGJR010000496.1:0-5355 GCF_053605645.1 Micromonospora sp. NPDC003776 | reverse complement strand
GCGCCCGGGGCGGGGCTGACCCGGATCGCCGCGTCGGCGGGCAGCAGGTAGTCCGCCGTGGGTTCCGGTACGACCCGCTCCGGGGCCGGCACGACGTCGCCGAGCCGGACCGGGGTGGGCGGGGCGAGCTGCTCGGCGGCGTGCCGGGCGGCGGTGCGGGCCAGGTCGGCGGCGGCCGGTTGCTGGGTGGGCAGGCCGGCCCGGTCGAGCGGTTCGGGACCGGTCTCGGACGGGGCGGCGGGGGTGGTCGACACGGCGACGGCTCCCGGGGGGTGTATTTGGGCGGGATATGGCAAAGGTCAGGTTCGGCGAATTCCAGTGCCGTCAAGAGTACGAGGGGATTCGGAATTGCGTGATCGTGCTCGTGGAAGCGTTCCCAAAAACCGGTACGGACGCGGATAGTGGTGACCGTTGTGCCGATTGTCACCGAACGGTCCCAGGCCACTCGAAGTTCGCTTAACCTTCGCCCACCGACCGCTGACGACGCCGGGATTACCGGCGGTTGGTCTCGGGGTATGTCCGAACTGAACCTTCGTTAAGTGTCAATGGCGCGCGTGGGAGGCTCTGGTGGCAGCGCAAGAGACGGTCGAGCACAAGTACGTCTACGACTTCGCCGAGGGCAACAAGGACCTCAAGGACCTGCTCGGCGGCAAGGGGGCCAACCTCGCCGAGATGACCAATCTCGGCCTTCCGGTCCCGCCCGGCTTCACCATCACCACCGAGGCCTGCAAGGCGTACCTGGCGACCGGCCGCGAGCCGGACGGGCTGGCCGGGCAGATCGAGGCACACCTGGAGTCCCTGGAACGGGAGATGGGCCGCAAGTTGGGCGACCCGGACGACCCGCTGCTGGTCTCCGTCCGCTCGGGGGCCAAGTTCTCCATGCCGGGCATGATGGAGACCGTCCTCAACGTCGGGCTCAACGACCGCAGCGTGATCGGGCTCAGCCGGCAGGCGGGCGGCAACGACCGGTTCGCCTGGGACTCCTACCGCCGCCTGATCCAGATGTTCGGCAAGACCGTCTGCGAGGTGCCGGGCGAGGAGTTCGAGCACGCCCTCGACGACGCCAAGCGGGCCAAGGGCAGCACCAACGACCTCGACCTGGATGCCGACGACCTGCGCGGGCTGGTCGACGCGTACAAGAAGATCTTCGCCGAGCACACCGGGCGGGAGTTCCCGCAGGAGCCGCGCGAGCAGCTCGACCTGGCCATCCGCGCCGTCTTCGAGTCATGGAACGCCGAGCGCGCGGTGGTCTACCGCCGGCAGGAGCGCATCCCCGCCGACCTCGGCACCGCGGTCAACGTGGTGGCGATGGTCTTCGGCAACCTCGGCGCCGACTCCGGCACCGGCGTCGCCTTCACCCGCGACCCCGCCAGCGGCGCGCAGGGCATCTACGGCGACTACCTGGCCAATGCCCAGGGCGAGGACGTGGTCGCCGGCATCCGCAACACGGTGCCGCTGGAGGAGTTGCAGCGGATCGACAAGAAGTCCTACGACGAGCTGCTCAGCTACATGGCCCGGCTGGAGGAGCACTACAAGGACCTCTGCGACATCGAGTTCACCATCGAGCGCGGCAAGCTCTGGATGCTCCAGACCCGGGTCGGCAAGCGCACCGCCGCGGCGGCCTTCGTCATCGCCGGTCAGCTCGTCGACGAGGGCCTCATCGACCTGAACGAGGCGCTGCACCGGGTCAATGGCGCGCAGCTCGCCCAGCTGATGTTCCCGCGGTTCAAGCTCGACCACGAGTTCGAGCCGGTGGCCAAGGGCATCGGGGCGTCGCCGGGCGCGGCCGTCGGCAAGGTGGTCTTCACCTCCGCCCGGGCGGTCGAGCTGGCCGCCGAGGGCGAGGCCGTGATCCTGGTCCGCCGGGAGACCAACCCGGACGACCTGAACGGCATGATCGCCGCCAAGGGCATTCTCACCTCGCGCGGCGGCAAGACCAGCCACGCCGCCGTGGTGGCCCGGGGCATGGGCAAGACCTGCGTCTCCGGGGCGGACGAGCTGGACGTCAACATCCCGGCGAAGAAGTTCACCGTCGCCGGGCAGACCGTCAACGAGGGCGACGTCGTCTCCATCGACGGCACCACCGGCAAGGTCTACCTGGGCGAGGTGCCGGTCATGCCCTCCGAGGTGGTGCAGTACTTCGAGGGCACCCTCGACGCGGAGCGGACCGACGACCCGCTGGTCCGGGCCGTACACCGGATCATGACGCACGCCGACGCCGCGCGGCGGCTGCGGGTCCGGACCAACGCCGACACCGGCCCGGACGCGGCGCGGGCGCGGCGGTTCGGCGCCGAGGGCATCGGCCTGTGCCGCACCGAGCACATGTTCCTCGGCGACCGGCGGGAGCTGGTCGAGCGGCTGATCCTGGCCAGCACCGACGCGGAGCGGCAGGACGCGCTCGCCGCGCTGCTGCCGCTGCAACGGGAGGACTTCATCGAGATCTTCCGGGAGATGGACGGGCTGCCGGTCACCGTCCGGCTGATCGACCCGCCGCTGCACGAGTTCCTGCCCCCGCTGGAGCAGCTCGCGGTCAACGTGGCGGTCGCCCAGGAGCGCGGCGAGGACGTGGCGAAGGAGGAGGCGCTGCTCGCCGCCGTCCGCCGGATGCACGAGGAGAACCCGATGCTCGGCCTGCGTGGGGTCCGGCTCGGCCTGGTCATCCCCGGCCTCTTCGCCATGCAGGTCCGCGCGATCGCCGAGGCCGCCGTCGCGGTCACCCGCGACGGCGGGTCGGCCTGCCCGGAGATCATGGTCCCGCTGGTCGGCGCGGTCCAGGAGCTGGAAACGGTACGCGCGGAGGCCGAGAAGATCATCGCCGAGGTGGTCGGGGACAGCGGCGTCGAGGTGCTGATCGGCACCATGATCGAGGTGCCCCGAGCGGCGCTGACCGCCGGGCAGATCGCCGAGGCCGCCCAGTTCTTCTCCTTCGGCACCAACGACCTCACGCAGATGGGCTGGGGCTTCTCCCGGGACGACGTCGAGGGCGCGTTCTTCTGGCGCTACCTGGAGCTGGGCATCTTCGGCATCTCGCCGTTCGAGTCCATCGACCGGGAGGGCGTCGGCCGGCTGGTCCGGATCGCCGCCGAGGAGGGCCGGGCCGCCCGACCCGGGCTCAAGCTCGGCGTCTGCGGCGAGCACGGCGGCGACCCGGACTCGGTGCACTTCTTCCACGAGGTCGGGCTCGACTACGTCTCCTGCTCGCCGTTCCGGGTCCCGGTGGCGCGGCTGGAGGCCGGACGGGCGGCGGTGACCACCACCGGTTCCGACTCCCGCTGATCCGTGTGACACACCCGGGGCCGTCGGCGCTCACCTCGGCGACGGCCCCGGGCTCGCCCGGCGCGCCATCTTCGGGGGCCCGGCGTAACCTGGGCTCGCCCGCGCACGAGTCGATCAGGAAGGCGGCCGTATGACCAGCGTCTGGGAGAACCTGACCGTCGACGCCCAGGACCCGTCCCGGCTCGCCCACTGGTGGGCCGAGGCGCTCGGCTACCAGGTGATCAGCGACAAGCCGGACGAGGTGGAGATCCGCCGCTCGCCCGACGCGCTGCCCGGCATCGTCTTCGTCCCGGTCACCACGCCGCGGGAGGGCAAGAACCGGCTGCACATCGACCTGCGCCCGGCCGACCAGGAGGCCGAGGTGGAGCGCTTGGTCGACATGGGCGCCCGGCACGTCGACATCGGCCAGGGCGACGTGGAGTGGACGGTGCTGGCCGACCCCGAGGGCAACGAGTTCTGCGTCCTTCGCGAGCGCGCGGGCTGACCCCGGGATGACCGGTTGAGCGCGGGTCCGGGCGTCGACGGCGCCGGGCCCCCGGTCGTGGCCGACGACGCGGCGCGGCTGGTCGCCGAGGGGCCCAAGGACACCGGGTACGGGCGGTCGCCGTACGAGCGGGACCGGGCCCGGGTGCTGCACTCGGCGGCGTTCCGCCGGCTCGCCGCCAAGACCCAGGTGCACCTGGCCGGCACCGACGACTTCCTGCGTACCCGGCTGACCCACTCGCTGGAGGTGGCGCAGATCGCCCGCGAGATGGGCGCCCGACTGGGCTGCGACCCGGACGTGGTGGACACCGCCGGGCTGGCCCACGACCTCGGTCACCCGCCGTTCGGGCACAACGGCGAGGCCGCGCTGGACACCCTCGCCGCCGACTGCGGCGGCTTCGAGGGCAACGCGCAGACGCTACGGGTGCTCACCCGGCTGGAGGCGAAGGTGCTCGCCCCGGACGGCCGCTCCGCCGGGCTCAACCTCACCCGGGCCTCGCTCGACGCGGTCAGCAAGTACCCGTGGCCGCGCCGTCCCGGCCGACGCAAGTTCGGCGTGTACGCCGACGACCGCCCGGTCTTCGACTGGCTCCGCGCCGGCGCCCCGCCCGGGCAGCGGCGCTGCCTGGAGGCCCAGGTGATGGACTGGGCCGACGACGTGGCGTACTCGGTGCACGACGTCGAGGACGGCATCCACGGCGGGTACGTGCGCCTCGGCCCGCTGATGGCCGACCCCGATGAGCGCCGGGCGCTCTGCGCCGACGTGGCGGCCGCGTACTCCGGGGAGGCCCCTGAGGACCTGGGCGAGGTGCTGGCGGACCTCCTCGCCGAGCCGGTGCTCGCCCCGCTCGCCGGCTACGACGGCAGCCACCGGGCCCTCGTCGCGCTGAAGACCACCACCAGCGTGCTCACCGGTCGGTTCGTGGCCACCGTGGTGGCCGCCACCCAGGAGCGCCACGGCGCCGGCCCGCACCGCCGGTACGCCGCCGACCTGGCGGTGCCGCGCCGGATCCGGGCCCAGTGCGCGCTGCTCAAGGGCATCGCCCTGCGGTACGTGATGCGCCGCCCGGGCGCCGGCCCCCGGTACGCCCGCCAGCGGGAGATCCTCGCCGACCTGGTCGCCGCCCTGCTCGACCGGGCCCCCGACGCGCTCGACCCGGTCTTCGCCCCGCTCTGGCGGGACGCCCCCGACGACGCCGCCCGCCTCCGCGTGGTCATCGACCAGGTCGCCTCGCTCACCGACCCGGCCGCCCTGGCCTGGCACGCCCGCCTCCACCCCTGACCCGCCCCGCCCCGCGCCGCCCCGCCCCGCGCAGTGCCGGGCCCCCGCGCCCGTCGGCAAGATCGTGCTCGATCCTGGATGTCAACGCCGTTGCGTTAGGGGTGTGATCGGCGGGTCAACCCCTGCTGGATAGTGGGAACGGGACTCCTGGTAGATCAACTTGTGTCGAGCAAGAAGATCACGCCTCAGGAGTCCCGTTGCAGGAGAAGTCTGTCATCGCTCGGTCGTTCGAGGTGGCCGGGGGTGTGCACGCGCCTGGACATTTGGGTGAGTTGACCCAGATCATCGACTTCGACCTGGTCGATGCGGTGGTG
>NZ_JBSGJR010000495.1:0-5364 GCF_053605645.1 Micromonospora sp. NPDC003776 | reverse complement strand
GCCGGCCACCGCGATCGCGGGGGAGCGGCGGTGGATCAGGTTGGCGTCAGCGCAGGCTGGCCACGCCGCGCGGCAGGAACCGCCGGCCGGTGACCCGCTCGGCGGTGCCGGTGCGGTCCAGGTACGGCGTGACGCCGCCCAGGTGGAACGGCCAGCCGGCGCCGAGGATCATGCACAGGTCGATGTCCTGCGCCTCGGCGACGACGCCCTCGTCGAGCATGAGCCGGATCTCCTGCGCCAGCGCGTCGAGCGCGTTCTGCCGTACCTGCTCGCCGGTGAGCGGCTGGTCGCCGACCACGAGCAGCTTGGCGACCTCCTCGTTGACCTGGTCGTCGACCACGATCGGCTGGCCGGAGTCGGCGATCCGCTTGAGGTTCTCGCTGACGCCGAACCGGTCCGGGAAGGCGGCGTGCAGGGTGCCGCCCACGTGGTACGCCACGGCCGGGCCGACCAGCTGGAGCAGGGCGAGCGGGCGCATCGGCAGACCCAGCGGGTCCAGCGCGCTGTTCGCCACGTCCAGCGGGGTGCCCTGGTCGACGGCGGCGAAGACGGTGCCGAGGAAGCGGGTGAGCAGCCGGTTGACCACGAACGCCGGGGCGTCCTTGACCAGCACCGACGACTTCTTCAGCTGCTTGCCGACGGCGAACGCGGTGGCCAGGGTGGCGTCGTCGGTGCGCTCGCCCCGGATGATCTCCAGCAGCGGCAGCACCGCGACCGGGTTGAAGAAGTGGAAGCCGACCACCCGCTCCGGGTGCTCCAGGTCCTCGGCCATCGCGGTGACCGACAGGGAGCTGGTGTTGGTGGCGAGCACCGCCTCCGGATTGACGATCTTCTCCAGCTCGGCCCAGACCTGCTTCTTGACCGTCAGGTCCTCGAAGACCGCCTCGATGACGAAGTCGGCGTCGGCGAAGACGGACTTGTCGACGGAGCCGCTGACCAGGCCGTACAGCTTGGCGGCGGTGCCCTTGTCCATCCGCCCCTTGCTGACCGCCTTCTCGATCTGGGTGTGCACGTAGCCGACGCCCTTGTCCACCCGGGACTGGTCCAGGTCGGTCAGGACGACCGGCACCTGGAGACGGCGGGCGAAGAGCAGGGCGAGCTGGCTGGCCATCAGGCCGGCGCCCACGATGCCGACCTTGGTGACCGGGCGGGCCAGGCCCTTGTCCGGCGCGCCGGCCGGCCGCTTGGCCCGCCGCTGCACCAGGTCGAAGGCGTACAGGCCGCTGCGCAGCTCCTCGGAGAAGACCAGGTCGGCCAGGGCCTCGTCCTCGGCGGCGGTGCCGGCGGCGAAGTCGCCGTCCTTCGCCGTCTCCAGCAGGTCCAGCGCCTTGTACGCGGCCGGGACCGCGCCGTGCAGCCGCTGGTCGAGGGTCTGCCGGGCGAAGTAGAGCACGCCCGCCCACATGTCCTTGTCGACCTCGGGCCGGGTCACGGTGACCTCGCCCCGGACCACGCCGGCCGCCCACTCCAGCGACCGCTCCAGGAAGTCGGCCGGCTCCAGCAGCACGTCCGCGATGCCCATCTCGGCCGCCTGCTTGGGCTTGAGCATCTTGTTCTGCATCAGCGGGTTCTGCAGGATCACCTGGGTCGCGGCCGGGATGCCGATCAGGTTCGGCAGCAGCTGGGTGCCGCCCCAGCCGGGGACCAGGCCGAGCGAGACCTCGGGCAGCGCCAGGGCCGCCGCGCCCGCCGACAGGGTCCGGTAGTGGCAGTGCAGGGCCAGCTCCAGGCCGCCGCCCATCGCCGCGCCGTTGACGAAGGCGAAGGTGGGGATCTCGCTGTCCTTGAGCCGGGCGAAGACCCGGTGCCCGAGTCGGCCGATCTCCAGCGCCTGCTCGCGGCTCTCCAGCAGCGGCAGACCGGTGATGTCCGCCCCCACGCAGAAGATGTACGGCTTGCCGGTCACCGCGATGAACGCCGGGTTCGCCGCGAGGGCCGTGCTGATCGCCTCGTCCAGGCTGGTCAGACCGCCCGGGCCGAAGGTGTTCGGCTTTGTGTGGTCGAAGCCGTTGTCCAGGGTGATCAGGGCGGCGGGGCGGTCCAGCCCCGGTACGTTCACCTGGCGCAGCAGCGCCCTGGTGACGACCTCGTTCGGTGCGGCGAGGCTCACTTGTCTCCACCCTCCCAGTGCGGGTTCTCCCAGATCACGGTGCCGCCCATGCCGATGCCGATGCACATGGCGGTGAGGCCGTAGCGGACCTCGGGGTGCTCGGCGAACTGCCGGGCCAGCTGGGTCATCAGCCGGACACCCGAGGAGGCGAGCGGGTGACCGATGGCGATCGCGCCGCCCCACGGGTTGACCCGCGGGTCGTCGTCGGCGATGCCGAAGTGGTCGAGGAAGGCGAGCACCTGCACGGCGAACGCCTCGTTCAGCTCGAACAGGCCGATGTCGTCGATGGTCAGGCCGGCGATGCGCAGCGCCTTCTCGGTGGACGGGATCGGGCCGACGCCCATCACCTCGGGCTCCACGCCGACGAAGCCGTACGACACCAGCCGCATGCCGACCGGCAGGCCCAGCTCGCGGGCGGTCTCCTCGGCGACCAGGAGGGCCGCGGTGGCGCCGTCGTTCAGGCCGGCCGCGTTGCCCGCGGTGACCTTGCCGTGCGGGCGGAACGGGGTCTTCAGGGTGGCCAGCTTCTCCATCGAGGTGTCCCGGGGAGCCTCGTCCACGGTGGCCAGGCCCCAGCCGTTCTCCTCGTCGCGGATGGCGACCGACACCAGGTCGCCCTGGAGCTTGCCGTTGGCGTACGCCTTGGCGGTCTTCTGCTGCGAGGCGAGCGCGAAGGCGTCCGTGCGCTCCTTGGTGATGTGCGGCACCCGGTCGTGCAGGTTCTCCGCGGTGGCCCCCATGACCAGGGCGGACGGGTCGACCAGCTTCTCCGCGATGATCCGCGGGTTGGGGTCGACGCCCTCACCCATGGGGTGGCGGCCCATGTGCTCGACGCCGCCGGCGATGGCCACGTCGTACGCGCCCACGGCGATGCCGCTGGCCACCGTGGTGACGGCGGTCATCGCGCCGGCGCACATCCGGTCGATGGCGAAGCCGGGCACCGTCTTGGGCAGGCCCGCCAGCAGGGCGGCGGTGCGGCCGATGGTCAGGCCCTGGTCGCCGATCTGGGTGGTGGCCGCGATGGCGACCTCCTCGACCCGCTCCGGCGGCAGCTGCGGGTTGCGTCGCATCAGCTCACGGATGCAGCGGATCACCAGGTCGTCGGCGCGGGTGTTGGCGTACATGCCACCCGCCTTGCCGAACGGGGTGCGGACGCCGTCGACGAAGACGACATCCCGAACTTCACGGGGCACTTGAGCCTCCTCTTCGACCATGACCCGGCCGCCGCGCCGACAGCTGGCGCCGACGACCGAACGAAAGGTCGGGCACTGGCATTTCCCCGGATGCTACTCGTCAGTAACCAATGGCGTCACCACCCCCCGTGTGGCCCGTCACACACCCGCCCGGGGATCCCCGGGCGGGTGGTCAGGACCCGGGGAGGTGAAGCGCCTGGGTGAGGGCGGGAATGAGCAGGCCGATCTGCCACTCCCGGGCGCCGAAGCCGCGGAGGGTCTCCGCCACGGTCTCGTCGGTGATCTCCTCCGGGGGCTGCCAGGCGAGGCGGCGGATGTAGTCCGGCGCGACGAGGTTCTCCGGCGGGAGATTGTGCGCCCCGGCCGTGCCGACCACCACCTCCCGGCAGCGGGCCAGCCGGCCCGCCGCCACCGGGTCCCGCTCCGCCCACCGGTGCGGCGGCGGTGGCCCCTCCACCACCGGGGTCACCGGCAGCGCGTCGTCCGGCAACTGGCGGGCGTCGTCGAGGGCCGCCAGCCAGGTACGCGCCAGCCGGCGCACCGAGCGGCCGCCGAAGCCGGGGAGGGTCAGCAGGGTCTTCTCGTCCTTCGGGTCCAGCTCGGCGGCGGCCACGATGGCCGAGTCCGGCAGCACCCGCCCGGGGGCGGCGTCCCGCCGTGCGGCGATCTGATCCCGCGCGTACCAGAGCGAGCGCACCCGGGCCTGCGCCCGGGCCCCGCGTACCCGGTGGATGCCGGAGGTACGCCGCCACGGCTCGGCCCGCGTCCGGGGCGGCCGGGCGCCGTTGCGGACCAGCGCGGCGAACTCCTCCGCCGCCCACTCCGACTTGCCCTGCCGGTGCAGCTCCTCGTCGAGGGCGTCGCGCAGGTCGACCAGCATCTCCACGTCCAGCGCCGCGTACGTCAGCCACGACTCCGGCAACGGCCGGCTGGACCAGTCCGCCGCCGAGTGGTGCTTCTCCAACGTGTAGCCGAGGAGCTGCTCGGTCAGCGCGGCCAGGCCGACCCGCTCGAAGCCGGCCAGCCGGGCGGCCAGCTCGGTGTCGAAGAGCCGGCGCGGCCGCAGTCCCAGCTCGGCCAGGCAGGCCAGGTCCTGGCTGGCCGCGTGCAGCACCCACTCGGTCTCCGCGATCGCCGCGTCCAGGGCGGAGAGGTCCGGCAGCGGCAGCGGGTCGATCAGCGTGGTGCCGGCGCCGGCCCGGCGCAGTTGCACCAGGTACGCCCGCTGGCTGTAGCGGTATCCCGAGGCGCGCTCGGCGTCCAGGGCCACCGGGCCGCTGCCGGCGGCGAAACGGGCCACGACCTCGTCGAGCTCGGCCGGCGTGGCCACCGGGGCGGGGGTGCCCTCACGCGGGGCGGTCAGCGGAACGGGCCCGCCGACGGTCGGTTCGCTCCCCGCGTCCGCCGGCTCGGGTGCGTCCGGCGACGGGTGCGGTGAGGCCTCTCCCGTACGGCTTTCGGCGGCCCGACGGCGCAGGGGTGGTTCGTCGGTCACCTGACAACCCTAGTGCGCCGGGAGATCGGGTGTGCGCAGCCGGTCGGGCGCGTGTCGGCGGGATGGCCGGCGGATGTCATGGCAGAGTCGGCTTGCGTCGATGTGACAAGGTCGGACAACGGGGGAGACAAACCCCGTTCGCGCCGGTACGGTCCTTCGGGCCGCGTCGGGCCCAGAGGGTCCCGGCAGCGGTGTCGCGGCGGGTTGTGCACGGGGGAGGACAAGAACCATGACGGCGGGTTACGGAGCCGGCGACGCGGTGCCCGGGCGGGGCGAGGACGAGACGGTCGACCACGGACCCGGCGACTCGTCGCCGGCCGGTCGACCGGGGCCGCTGCCGCCGCGCATCGCCCGCCCGGCCGGCCACGCATCGGTGCCCGGACAGCCCGGCCTCCCGGCGCCCGGCGGTGCTTCCCCGGCCGCCGGTGGTGTCCCACCCCGATCCCCCGAGGATCTCCAAGCACCGCCGACCGCCGGCGGACCGACGGAGGCGGCCGTGCCGGCGCCCCGGACCACCTGGTCGCCCACGCCGAACACCGGGCAGTGGGGCGGCCCGGGCGGCACGG
>NZ_JBSGJR010000494.1:0-5384 GCF_053605645.1 Micromonospora sp. NPDC003776 | reverse complement strand
CGGCCGATTCCAGCGCGACCGCCGTGGCGAAGTCCTCCACGAACGCGACCGTGCTGCCGTCGGTCAGCAGGTCGTCGAGGGCCGCGTCGGCCGCGCCGGGCGCCGCGGGCACCGGGGGGGGGGGCGCCGCGGGGGGGGGGCGGGGGTGGCCGCGCGGCGGCGACGACGGCGACGAGGCGGAGGTGCCTCAGAGGCTGGCTCCGGCCGCGTAGAGCTGGGCGACCTCGGCGGCGGACAGGGCACGGTCGTAGACCTGCACCTGGTCGATCGCGCCGCGCCAGTAGTCGACCGGGCCGCTGTTGAACCGGGCCCGCCCGATGACCGTCGGTCCGCTGGACGCCTCGCCCAGGCAGGAGCTGGCCGTGCCGGCGCGCTGCCCGTCGACGTAGAGCGTCAGCGTGCCGGTGGCGGCGTCCCGCACGCCGACCAGGTGGTACCAGCGGCCGGTCTGCGGTGCGGTCGGCGCGAGCGCCCGGACCCCGGCGAAGCTGAACGCGAACCGGTTGTCCGCGCCGGAGTACTGCAGGAAGAAGGCGCTGTGGTTGTTGCCGTCCTGACTCACGGCGGTGGCGAACCCGCCGAGGCTGTCGAGCTTCACCCAGGCCGACGCCGTGTAGTTGCCGGTGGTGTCGAGGATCGAGGCGCCGGTGTCGACGTACTGGTTCACGCCGTTGAGCTGCACGGCGCTGCCGGAGTGGCCGGTGGTCCACGTCGCGCCGTTCATCAGCGTTCCGTTGTGGTTGCCGGCCTTGTCGTCGGTCACCGTGCCGCTACCTTCGTCCAGCGGCCACCAGCCCACCCCGGTCAGCCCGGGGGTGCCCGGCGGCAGCTGCGGCGCGTTCGCGCCGGTGCCGTCGACCGAGCGGACGATCGCGCGGTTGACGTCCCGGACCCGGTCGAAGTCCATCTTCTGGATCTGGCGGTCGTAGGTGTAGAAGCCGTTGACCTCGTGCTCCACGTCGGTGGTCTGGGTGTAGACACCGCCGGAGAGCCCGCACCGGTTGGCGACGGTCAGCAGGTCACGCTGGTTCTCCACGTAGCGCCGGGTGAGGGTGGCGCTGTCGGGCGTCATCTCATAGCCGTGGCCGTCACCGAACCACATGTGGCCGGGCACCTCCAGTCCGAGGCCGCCGTGCTCGCCGTCCACGGCGACCCGGTCGCCGCTGGGGATCGGTGAGGCCGGGCCGAGGTACTGGTGGAAGTCGATGATGTCGCCGCGCCCCGAGTCGCCCTTGGAGGCGCAGCAGTTCACGCCGCTGTGCGCGTTGACCATCCGGCTCGGGTCCTGGGCGCGCAGCTCATCGGCGATCCGGCCGGTGGCGGTGCGGTCCCACTCGCCCCAACCCTCGTTGAACGGCACCCAGACCGTGATGGAGGTCCAGCTGCGGTGCTCGTCGACGATCTCCTTCAGCTGCCGCTCGAACTCCTGCTGCGCGTCGAGGGGTGGGATGCCGCCGGTGCGCATGGCGGGCATGTCCTGCCACACCATGAGCCCCAGGCGGTCGGCCCAGTAGTACCACCGGTCGGGCTCCACCTTGATGTGCTTGCGGATCGTGTTGAAGCCGAGCCGCTTGGTCTCGGCGATGTCGAAGCGCAGCGCCTCGTCGGTCGGCGCGGTGTAGATACCGTCCGGCCAGTACCCCTGATCTAGGGTGGACAGGTTGAACAGGATCTTGCCGTTGAGGGCCAGGTGGAGCTTGCCGTCCGCGCCCTTGACCTTGGTGACCTCGCGCATGCCGAAGTAGGACTGGACCCGGTCGACCTCCTTCGGGCCGTCCAGCACCCGCACCGTCAGGTCATAGAGGTACGGCGAGTCGGGCGACCAGAGCCGCGGCTTCGGCACCGGGACGCGCAGCTCGGCGCCGGCCGGTCCGGAGGCGCGGCCGACGACCTTGTTGCCGGCGTACGCGACGGCCTCGACCGTGCGGCCGTCGCCCTCGGCGACCTGGGCGGTGAGCCGGAGGCTGGCGTCACCCACGTCAGGCGTCATCGCCAGCCGGTCGACGTGGCTCGCCGGCACCGGCTCCATCCAGACGCTCTGCCAGATGCCGGAGGACGAGGTGTAGAAGATCCCCCGGTCCGGCACGTTGCGCTGCTTGCCGATCGGCTGCCAGGTCTTGTCGGTGCGGTCCTCTACACCGACCACCAGCTCCTGGGCGCCCCGATCGCGCAGGGCGTCGGTGACGTCGACGCTGAAGCTGTCGTAGCCGCCGCGGTGGGTGCCGACCTGGACGCCGTTGACCCAGACCGTGGCGTCGTAGTCGACGGCGCCGAAGTTGAGGCGTAGCCGCTCGGCGCTGCCGATCCGCCAGTTCGCCGGCACCTGGAAGGAGCGCCGGTACCACATGCGGTCCTCGTGCCGCTGAATGCCGGACAGCGCCGACTCGATCGGGTACGGCACCAGCACCCGCTCGCTGAGCTGCTCGCCGATCGGCGGGGCTTCGCCTTCCTGTGCCCCCGCGAACTGCCAGACCCCGTTCAGGCTCTCCCACCTCTTACGGACCAGCTGGGGGCGGGGGTAGTCGGGAAGCGCGTTGTCCGGTGACACCTGGCCGGTCCACGGCGTGGCGATCGGTGGTGTGCCCGGATGCCAGGTCGCCTCGGCGCGTGCGATCCCTGGCACGCCGCCGATCACGCAGACCGCGGCGATCAGCGCGGTGGCTGCTCTTCTCATCGTTCAGGGCCCCTTTCTCACGAGCGTGGCGTGAGAGGGCAGGCCGCAGCGCCCGGGCCCGGGCCGGCGATGCGGCCGGCCAGGCCGGGTGCGGGCCTGCCTGAAATCGTTGGGAAACAATCAATCATCGTCACGATCTCAAGTCAATACCATTCGATCAGATCCGATCAGAAACGATCCGGGAGCGCTCTCACCAAGCTCAGGGCCGTGCAGAGTACGATCAGAACCAGACCGACCCGTTCACGAAGAGAGGACAACGTGGCACCTGGCGACGACTCGCGAACGGCGACCGAGGGCCGGCGAACCATGTTCGCCGCCGAACGCCGGCAACGCATCCTCGAACTGATGCACGCCAACGGCGCGGTCTCCCTGCGGGACATCGCCCAGGCCGTCCAGTCCTCAGAGGTCACCGTCCGACGTGACCTGCGGATCCTGGAAGCCGACGGACTGCTCAACCGCCATCACGGCGGCGCGACCCTGCCCGGCGCGCTGGCCACCCCGCCCGGCGCGCTGTCCCGGGAACCCACCTACGCCCAGAAGGCCCAGGTCGCCGCTGCCGAGAAGGCCGCCATCGCCGAACTCGCCGCCTCGCTCGTCGAGGACGGCGACGCCATCGTCATCGGCGCCGGCACGACCACCCAACTCTTCGCCCAGCAGCTCACCCGCTACGCCGAACTAGCCGTCGTGACCAACTCGCTGCTGGTGGCCCAGGCACTGGCCAACGCACCGCGGGTCGAGGTCGTCCTCACCGGCGGCACCCTGCGCGGCGCCATCCTCGGGCTGGTGGGCAGCGCCGCCGAGCGCTCGCTCGCCGGTCTGCGGGTGCGCCGGGCCTTCATCTCGGGCAACGGTCTCACCCCCGAACGCGGCGTCTCGACACCGAACATGCAGGTCGCCAGCGTCGACCGGGCGCTCGCCGCGGCCGCCGAGGAGATCGTCGTGCTCGCCGACCACACCAAGATCGGAGTCGACACCATGGTGCAGACCGTCCCGACGGACGAGATCGACCACCTCGTGACCGACGACGCCGCCCCCCGCGACGTGCTCGACGAACTGGCCAACCGGGCCGTGCGGCTGCACGTCGCCCGCCCCTGACGTCTTTACCTTGGCACCCGCCGTACGCCATCATTCGCCTCAGCCGACTCGCCGGCCGCTACGAGGAGGCACTGTGGTAGGCAGCAGCACCGTGATCGAAGCCGCGGGCGTGGTCCGCGACTTCCCCGGCACCCGCGCCCTCGACCACGTCTCGTTCACGCTGCGACGCGGCGAGGTGCACGCCGTCCTCGGCGAGAACGGCGCCGGCAAGTCGACGCTGGTCAAGGTGCTCTGCGGCATCGACCGACCGGGCGCCGGGGTACTGCGGTTACACGGCACGCCGGTACGCTTCTCCTCCCCCCGCGACGCCGAGCGCGCCGGGATCGGCGCGGTCCACCAGGAGGCCAACCTCGTTCCCCAGATGAGCGTCGCCCGCAACCTGTTCCTGGGCCGCGAACCGCGTCACCGGCTCGGCCTCATCAACGTCGCCCGCATGAACACCCGGGCGCGCGACATCATGGCCGACTGCGGCCTGCGGATCGACGTACGACAGCCCCTCGAGTCGTTCGACGCCGGAATCCAGCAGTTGGTCGCCGTGGCCCGCGCGATCGCCACCGGCACCTCGGTGATCGTCCTCGACGAGCCCACCGCCGGCCTGGACGACGACCAGGTCGAGCGGCTGCTCAGCATGCTGGACACGCTGCGCGAGCAGGGCCGGTCGATCGTCTACGTCAGCCACCGTCTTACCGAGATCGAGCGGATCTGCGACCGGGCCACCGTGCTGCGCGACGGTCGGGTCGTACACACCGGCCCCCTCGCCGGCCTCGACCGGATGCGACTCGTGTCGCTGATGCTCGGCCGCCGGGTGACGCTCGGAACGACCACGAGCGGCGGCGCATCGGCCGTCGAGCCCGCCGACCCGCCGATCCTGCAGGCCACCGGCCTCACCCGCCGCCACGTGCTCGGCGGCGTGTCGATCAACCTCCGGCCGGGCGAGGTCGTCGGCCTCAGCGGCCTGCTGGGCGCCGGCCGAAGCGAGACGGCGAAGGCGATCGCCGGCGCGATGCCGCTGGACGCCGGGCAGGTGACCGTCTCCGGCGCCCGCCTGCGCCAGCGCTCGATCGCCGGCGCCGTCCGCGCCGGAGTGGGACTGCTGCCGCGGAACCGTACGACCGAGGGCATCATCGCTTCGCTGTCGGTCCGCGACAACATCGCGCTCGCCGCACTCCCCCGACTCTCCCGCGCCGGCATCGTCTCCGAGGCCCGGCTCGACCGGATCGTCGAGACCTTCATGCGGCGGCTACGGATCAAGGCGACCAGCCCGCACCAGCCGGTCGGGGAACTCTCCGGCGGCAACCAGCAGAAGGTGCTGCTGGCACGCTGGCTCGCCACCCACCCCCGGGTGCTGATGCTCGACGAGCCCACCCGCGGCATCGACATCGGCACGAAGTCCGAAGTGCAGGCCCTCATCGACGATCTCGCGGTGGACGGGCTGGCGGTCATGCTGATCTCCTCCGACCTGGAGGAACTCGTCGGTTCCTGCGACCGCGTCCTAGTGCTGCGTGACGGCGCCGTCGCCGGTCAGCTGACCGGGCCGAACGTCACCGAGAAGAACATCATGGCGCTACTCGCGGCGACCTGACCGCCGCCCCACCAGGGCGCTCCCCGGTGGGGC
>NZ_JBSGJR010000493.1:0-5390 GCF_053605645.1 Micromonospora sp. NPDC003776 | reverse complement strand
GAGATCGTCGGCTGGGCCGGCCCGTGGCCGGTGGACGAGCGCTGGTGGGCGCCGGCCGAGGCGCGCCGCCGGGCCCGGTTCCAGGTCTGCCTGGCCGACGGCGCCGCCCTGCTGCTCGCGGTCGAGGGCGGCCAGTGGCTGGTGGAGGCGATCTATGACTAACTGGCGTGCCCCGGTCGGCCGGCGTGCCCCGGTCGGCCGGCGTGGCCCGGTCGGCGGGCGTGGCCCGGTTGGCGGGCGTGGCCCGGCTGAGTGGCGCGTCGGCGTGCTGCGCCGGCGTCGGCCTGTCACCGCCTACCAACTTGATGGCGCAAATGGATCGCCCCGCTGGACCACCGCCACGGCCACGGCCATCACCGCCACCACCGCCACGGCCATCACCGCCGCCGCCATCACTGTCATCACCACCGCCACGGCCTCCGCCGCCACGGCCATCCTCACCCCCGCCGGCGGCGGTGAGGGTGCCGTGATTCATCCACGTCATCAAGTTCGTAGGCGACCGCCAGTCACCTGCCGTCGGGTCCGCACGGCCGCCGTGAGAGATCTTGGAAACCGCCGGCCCTCCCCGGGGCCGAAATCTTCCAAGATCTCGACGA
This sequence comes from Micromonospora sp. NPDC003776, assembly GCF_053605645.1. Lineage (NCBI taxonomy): Bacteria > Bacillati > Actinomycetota > Actinomycetes > Micromonosporales > Micromonosporaceae > Micromonospora > Micromonospora sp. NPDC003776. The sequence continues at coordinate 4,794 of NZ_JBSGJR010000493.1, read as the reverse complement.
GCACCGAACGCGGGGTGGGGCGGTGAGCTTCCACAACCCGAAGATGCCCTGGTCGGAGCTGGAACAGGTGCTCTCCGGACGGGCCGGTGACGGACGGGCCGGCGACGGACGGGCCGGCAAGGGGCGGGCGAAGGGCGAGCGGCGGCACCTGCACGTGGTGGACCCCCTCGCGGTCGACGCCGACGGCGGGGACTCCCCGGCATGGAGCCGCAAGCGGCAGCAGTACGAGGCCCCCGAGCTGCCCCGGCCGGACGGTTCGGTGCCCTACGCGGAGCTGCACGCGCACTCCAACTTCAGCTTCCTCGACGGTGCCAGCCACCCGGAGGAGCTGGCCGAGGAGGCGGCCCGACTGGGGCTCACCGCGCTCGCCGTCACCGACCACGACGGCTTCTACGGGGTGGTGCGCTTCGCCGAGGCGGCCCGCGCGCTGCACCTGCCGACCGTCTTCGGCGCGGAGCTGTCCCTCGGGCTGCCCGGCCCGCAGAACGGCGAGCCCGATCCGCTCGGCCGGCACCTGCTGGTGCTCGCCCACGGCCACGAGGGGTACGCCCGGCTCGCCGCCACCGTCTCCCGGGCCCAGCTGCGCGGCGGCGAGAAGGGCCGCCCGGTCTACGGGGAGCTGGAGGAGGTCGCCGAGGAGTTGCGCGACCACGTGCTGGTGCTCACCGGCTGCCGCAAGGGGCACGTGCCCGCCGCCCTGCTCACCGAGGGGGTCGACGCGGCCGCCCGGGAGCTGGACCGGCTCACCGCGCTCTTCGGCGCGGAGACGGTGGCGGTGGAGCTGACCGACCACGGGCACCCGGTCGACGCCGACCGCAACGACGCCCTGGCCGAGCTGGCCGCCGCGGCCGGGCTGCCCACCGTGGCCACGAACAACGTGCACTACGCCACCCCGGGGCGGCGGCGGCTGGCCACCACCTTGGCCGCGGTCCGGGCCCGGCGCAGCCTGGACGAGATCGACGGCTGGCTGCCCGCCGCCGCCACCGCCCACCTGCGCAGCGGCGCGGAGATGGCGGCGCGGTTCGCCGCGTACCCGGGGGCGGTGGCCCGGGCCGCCGAGTTCGGCGCGGAACTCGCCTTCGACCTGCAGCTGGTCGCGCCGCAGCTGCCGGCGTACCCGGTGCCGCCGGGGCACACCGAAATGAGCTGGCTGCGCCACCTCACCCTGGTCGGCGCCCGGGAACGCTACGGGCCGCCCGAGGCGCACCCCGACGCGTACGCGCAGCTGGAGCACGAGCTGCGGATGATCGACGAGCTGGGCTTCCCCGGCTACTTCCTGGTGGTCTACGACATCGTCGCCTTCTGCCGGGAGCAGGACATCTACTGCCAGGGCCGGGGCTCGGCGGCCAACTCGGCGGTCTGCTACGCGCTGCGCATCACCAACGTGGACGCGGTCCGGCACCGGCTGCTCTTCGAGCGCTTCCTCGCCCCGGAACGCGACGGCCCGCCCGACATCGACGTGGACATCGAGTCCGACCGCCGGGAGGAGGTGATCCAGCACGTCTACGCCCGGTACGGCCGGGAGCACACCGCCCAGGTCGCCAACGTCATCTCGTACCGGCCGCGGTCGGCGGTGCGGGACGTGGCCAAGGCGTTCGGCTTCTCGCCCGGGCAGCAGGACGCCTGGAGCAAGCAGATCGACCGGTGGGGCTCGGTCGCCGCGGTCGACGTCGAGGACATCCCCGAGGAGGTCGTCGCGTACGCCAACGAGCTGCAGAGGTTCCCCCGGCACCTGGGCATCCACTCCGGCGGCATGGTGATCTGCGACCGGCCGGTGATCGAGGTCTGCCCGGTGGAGTGGGGGCGGATGCCCGGCCGCAGCGTGCTCCAGTGGGACAAGGACGACTGCGCCGCCGTCGGCCTGGTCAAGTTCGACCTGCTCGGCCTCGGCATGCTGTCGGCCCTGCACTACGGCTACGACATGATCGGGATGAGCCTGGACCTGGGCGACATGACGCTGGACGACCCCGAGGTCTACGACATGCTCTGCCGGGCCGACTCGGTCGGGGTGTTCCAGGTGGAGAGCCGCGCCCAGATGGCCACCCTGCCCCGGCTCAAGCCCCGGGAGTTCTACGACCTGGTGGTGGAGGTGGCGCTGATCCGTCCCGGCCCGATCCAGGGCGGCTCGGTGCATCCGTACATCCGGCGCAAGAACGGCCAGGAGCCGGTGACCTTCGCCCATCCGCTGATGCGCAACGCGCTGGAGAAGACCCTCGGCGTGCCGCTGTTCCAGGAGCAGCTCATGCAGCTCGCCATCGACCTGGCCGGCTTCGACGCCGCGGGGGCCGACCAGCTGCGCCGGGCGATGGGGGCGAAGCGTTCGGTGGAGCGGATGGCGCAGATCGCCGACCGGCTCTATGCCGGGATGGCCGAGCGGGGCATCACCGGGGAGCTGGCCGACGACGTCTACCGCAAGCTCACCGCCTTCGCCAGCTACGGCTTCCCGGAGAGCCACGCGATGAGCTTCGCCTACCTGGTGTACGCGAGCTCCTGGCTCAAGCGCTACCACCCGGCACCGTTCCTGGCCGCCCTGCTCAACGCCCAGCCGATGGGCTTCTACTCGCCGCAGACCCTGGTCGACGACGCCCGCCGGCACGGCGTGGAGGTCCGCCGTCCGGACATCAACGCCAGCGGTGCCAAGGCGGTGCTGGAGTCCACCCCGGAGACCCGGTGGGGCAGCCGGCCGGGGGAGCCGCCGCACGCCTGGGGGCTGGGCGGCCCGGCGGTCCGGCTCGGGCTGGGCAGCGTCCGCACCCTCGGCGACGACGTGGCCGAGCGGATCGAGGCGGAGCGGACGGCCCACGGGCCGTACCGGGACATGCCGGACCTGGCCCGCCGGGTCGGCCTGACCGCCGCGCAGCTGGAGGCGCTGGCCACCGCGGACGCCTTCGCCGGTTTCGGGCTGACCCGGCGGCAGGCGCTCTGGGCCGCCGGCGCGGCCGCTCAGGACCGGCCGGGCCGGCTGCCGGGCACGGTGACCGGTACGGCCCCGCCCACCCTGCCCGGGATGGAGGCGGTGGACCGCCTGGTGGCCGACGTCTGGGCCACCGGCCTGTCCCCGGAGAGCCACCCGGCGCGGTTCATCCGGGACCGGCTGGACGCCCTGGGCGCGGTGCCGATCGCCCGGCTGGGCCGGGTGGAGCCCGGGCAGCGGATCCGGGTCGGCGGGATCGTCACCCACCGGCAGCGGCCGGCGACCGCGGGCGGGGTCACCTTCCTCAACCTCGAGGACGAGACCGGGATGCTCAACGTCACCTGCTCGCCGGGGCTGTGGCAGCGCTACCGGCGGGTGGCCCGGACCAGCGCGGCCCTGGTGGTGCGGGGCCGGTTGCAGCGGCACGAGGGGGTCACCAACCTGGTCGCCGACCGGTTGGACGCGATCGACCCGCCGGTCACCCCGGCGTCCCGCGACTTCCGCTGACCGCCCCGCCGCCCGCCGCCGAGCGGCGCCGGCGTGGCCCGGATCGAGTGGCGGCGCCGGGTGTCACCCGGCCAGGCCGGCCAGCGCCACGCCGGCGCTGCCGAGCAGCCCGACCAGCACGACCCGCCGGAACACCACCGGGTCGAGCCGGTGGAACAGCCGGTTGCCCAGCCACCACCCCAGCGGCACGGCGGGCAGTGCGACCAGGGCCGTGCGGAGCACGTCGGCGTGCAGCTGGCCGGTGACGGCGTACCCGGCCAGGCCCATCAGGCCGGTGCCGGCGAAGGTGGCCGCGATGGTCGCCCGGAACGTGCGCGGGTCGTAGCCGAGGGAGTGGAAGGCGGCGACCAGCGGCGGCCCGTTGGTGCCGGTGGCCGCGGTGAGCGCCCCCACCAGCACGCCGACCGCCCCGAGCCCCACCCGACCGGTACGGATCCGGGCGCCCGACCAGACCAGCGCGACGCAGCCGAGCACCACCCCCGCGATCAGCGCGCTGAGCAGCCGCTCCGGGGCGTACGCGAGCACCAGCAGGCCGGCCGGCAGCCCGAGCAGGGCGGTCCCGGTGAGCGCGAGCGCCACCGGCCAGCGGGCGAACGCGCGCTCGCGCACCACCGTGATCAGGGTCGACCCGATGCCGGTCAGCGCGGACACCACCACGGCGCTGCGCGGGTCCACCGCGGCGGCCAGCAGCGGGACGGTCACCAGCGCGTATCCGAAGCCGCTGACCGCCTGCGCCACGGTGCCGAGCAGCACGATGCCGAAGGCGATGAGCAGGACGACCACGCGGTCAGCCTGATCCGGTCCGGGGCGCGCTGGCAACCGGGCCGCCGGGTGGAGATCTTCGCCACAGCGGCCCGCCAACAGGCATGGCGTCCGCCACATCCCTGTTTCACCGGACGGTGGGCCGGAGATACGGTCCGCCGGCGTGGGCAGAGTGGCCCGCGCGCGCGAAAGGTGGAGAACGATGACGGGGAGCAACACCCACCGGGGCGTGGCGAACGCCCGACGGACCCGACTCGGTGCGGACTGGGTTCCGGCGCACGACACCGAGGTGCACGAATACCCGGTGACCGAGGGTCCGGTCGCCAACCCTCGCCGCTCGCACGCCGAGGAGGACCCCGCCGGCGGCGGCGAGTCCTGACCCCACCCGCGCGGGTGACTAGGCTCGGCGGCGTGGAGCAGACCCGAACCCTGACCCCCCGTACCGCCGTGATCTGGGCGGTGCTCCGGGCCGAGCTGGACCGGCGGGCCGGCGCGCAGCTCACCGTGCTCGACGTCGGCGGCGGGACCGGCGGGTTCGCCGTCCCGCTCGCCGAGGCCGGCCACCGGGTCACCGTGGTCGACGCCAGCCCGGACGCGCTCGCCGCGCTGAC
>NZ_JBSGJR010000492.1:0-5399 GCF_053605645.1 Micromonospora sp. NPDC003776 | reverse complement strand
CCGACCGGGGAGGGGCCGCCGCCGGTTCCGGATCAGGACGTGGGGAAGTTGTCCGGGGTACGGATGCGGTTGCGCATGAAGTTGCCCGACTCGGTGAGCACCGAGGTGCCGGCGTACGTGCCACCGGCGCAGGTGCCCGGGCGGAACGCGGCGCTGCCCTCGCTCGCGTCGGAGTACGTCCAGTTCGCGTAGCTGATCTTCAGCCGGTCCAGCAGGTCGAGCCAGGCCGTGCTGCTGGCCGTGTCGACCGCGCCGTCGCCGGTGTAGGTGACGGTGCCGAACTCGGTGACGAACAGCGGGATCCGGGACGCCGCCCGCTGCACCTCGTTGCGGTAGCTGTCCTTGTGCGACGCGGCGTAGAAGTGGAACGTGTACATGATGTTGTCGGCCCGTACCGGGTTGTTGACGATCTCGTCGGAGTTGCCGCCCTCGGAGACCCCGAGCGAGGACCAGCCCCGGGTGCCGACGATGACGACCCCGTCCGGGTCGTTCGCCCGGATCACCGGGATGACCTGCTCGGCGTAGTTCTTGATGGTCGACCAGCTCACGCCGTTGGGCTCGTTGGTGATCTCGTAGATCACGTTCTTCTTGGCGGCGTTGCGCGCCGACACCGCGGCGAAGAAGGTCTTGGCCCGGTCCAGGTTGTACATCGGGTCACCCGGGGTGAGCGTGTGGAAGTCGATCAGCGCGTACATGCCGCGCGCCTCCGCCTTGTCCACCAGCGCGTTCACCTGGTTGGTGAAGCCGGTCGGGTTGGTCTCGTAGCCCTGCTCCTGCACGTACATCGAGATGCGCAGCAGGTCGGCCTGCCAGTCGTTGGCCAGGGCATCCAGCGACGCGTCGTTGTAGCACTGGGCGAACCACTGGAGTCCGTGGGTGCTCATGCCGCGCAGCTGGACCGGCCGGCCGTACTGGTTGCAGAGGTTGACCCCGCAGACCCGCAGCTGGCCGTTGATGGCCACCGGCGTGGTCCCGGTGGGCGGCGGGGTCGTCGGCGGCGGCGTGGTGGGTGGGGGTGTGGTGGGTGGCGGCGTGGTAGGCGGCGGAGTGGTGCTCGGCGGGGTGGTGGGGGTGATCCCGCCGGTGCAGGTGGCGCCGTTGAGGGTGAACGAGCTCGGGGACGGGTTGGCGGTGGTCCACGAGCCGTTGAACCCGATGGTGGTGCTGGCGCCGGTGACCAGCGCGCCGTTGTAGTCCACACTGCGCGCGGTGACCGCGCTGCCGCTCTGCTGGTACGTCGCCGACCAGCCCTGGACGACCCGCTGCCCGGAGTCGGGGAAGGTGAAGCCGAGGGTCCAGCCGTTCACCGGGTCGCCGAGGTTCTTGATGGTCACGGTGGCGGTGAACCCGCCCTGCCAGGAACTGGTGGTGTACGTGACGGCGCAGCCGGTGGCCGCCATGGCGTTCGTCATCGGCAGCACGGCGGTCGCGGCCATTGCCAGCGCGCCGACGGCGCCGCCGACGAGCAGCCCGCGCCGGGACGGGCGGGGAATCGAGATCATGCGGGATCGTCCCATCTGGAGGGTGGTCATGAATGGACGGTGCCCGTCGTGAACTCGCCCGGAAAGTTCGACGTGGCAGCCTCGGGAGCGCTCCCACGCAGAGGGTAGAGGGCGGTGGTCCGTCGATGCAACCGGCTCGACCGTTCGCGCCGTGGGCGCGGGCGGCCGAGCCGCGGCTCAACGACTCTCCCGGCGCCCCCGGTACAGGCCGAGCGCGTTGCAGACGTCGAAGACGCCCGGAACGTCCCAGGCGAGATCGCCGGCCGCCTGCCGGGCCTCTGGGCCGGCGACCGTCCCGCTGAGGATCACCACCCGGTTCTGCACGCTGACCGCGATGCGCTGCCGACGGGTGGTCCAGTCGATGCTCAGCCGTTGGGCGACCAGCGCGGCGAGGCGTACGTCCTCGTCGTCGGGTTCCGGCTCGTCGCCGGTGAACGGGAACTCGGGGTACGGCCAGGGCATCATCGTCGGGAACTCCTTCGGCATCGGGTGGGGCGGGTCCGCCCGGTCCGCGACCGGACGTCGGGGGTCAGTGCGGATCGACGGCGACCGGCTCGGCCGACCCGCTCAACGCCCGGGTACGGCTGTCGAAGACCGGGAACACCCCGTCCAGTCGCATGGTGTGCAGCACGGTCAGCACGAACCGGGACGGGGCGACCAGGCACAGTCGCCGGCCGTGCTGCCGGGCGTCGCGGTGCGCGCGGACCAGCAGCCCGAGCCCCGGCGGGTCGATCACCTCGACCTCGGTCAGGTCCACCAGTTCCCGGTCGCCGAGGACGACCGTCTCGGCGAGGGCCCGGCGTACCGGGTCGACGGGGTCGACCTCCCGGGCGGGCGGTTCGGCGCCGACCTCCTCCAGGTAGTCCACGCCGAGGCCGCCGTCGTCGGTCTCGGCGGGGACGCTGCACCGGGGACAGTGGTGCGGACCGGAGGCGAAGGGCGAGCCCACCCAGTCGTTCTCGAACACCAGCGTCCAGACCACCTCGGCGTCGGGGAGCGTGCACCCCGCGCCGGTGACCGTGGCACCGCATCCGTCGCAGATCAGCGTCATCAACCGGTCCGCCGGCACCACCGTCACGGCCACTCCTTCCGGCCCGGTCCGGGCCCGGGGGAGCGGCTCGGGGGCGTCCGGGCCGATCGGCCGGCCGGCTCGTCCGGGCCCGGCCGGCCGGCCGCCAGCACGGCCAGCACGACCGCCACCGCGGCGAATCCGGACTGCACGACCAGCGGCAGCACGGCCGGCCGCGTCCGGTCGACGCCGACGAGGCCGACGACGATGGCGCCGAGCAGGGCGGCGGCCACCCCGAGCGCGAGGGTCAGCCAGACCGGGGCGGCCGTGCGGCCCGCTACGGCGAGGCGCCCGAGCGAGCCCACGACGAGTCCGACGACGAGTGCGCCGACGAGGGTGCTCCCGTTCACGGCTCCTCCTCAGCGCGGAGTGGCGACCCGGGCCCGGCCGCGCGCCGGCGCGTCGGGCGTGGACTCGCTCGCGACCGGTCGGCGGGGTGGTCGCGGAGCGTGGACGATCGGCACGGTCTCGCCCAGCCGGGCGGTCTCGAGGATCCGGTGGATACGCGGGTTCGGGTTGCGCAGGGTGAGAGTGGCGCGACGACGCGCCAGCCGGCGGTGCACGTCCAGCAGCAACGCGATGGCCGCCGCGTCGACCTGTCGGCACTCGGCCAAGTCGATGATCACCTCCCGGGGACGCAGGGCCAGGACCCGATCGAGCACGACGGCGACCTCCGACAGGCGGGCGAGGTCCAGCTCCTCGGTGATCTCCACCTCCACCAGCGGCACGGCACACTCCGGCGGGGACTGCGGGGGAGTGGTCATCGGGTCGGCTTCCTCACGTCGGGTCGGCTCCGTCCACCACTCTCGGCACGGATCGTGGAGGTCCCCCCGCAGTTCTGTGACAGTTGTGTGACAAAAACCCGGACCGGCTGACACGGTTGGGTGACCGGGCCTCGGCCAGGGATGATGCGACCATGACGGCCGTACTGGTGATCGAGGACGACGACCGGATCCGGCTCGCGCTGCTGCTCGCCCTCGAGGAGGAGGGCTACACGGCGTACGGGGCCGGGACCGCCGAGGAGGGGCTGCGCCGGCAGCGGGAGACGCCGGCGGACAACGTGCTGATCGACCTGATGCTCCCCGGCATCGACGGCTTCGAGTGCATCCGGCAGCTGCGCCGCGACGACGACGTCCCGATCGTCGTGGTCAGCGCCCGCGACGACACCCACGACATCGTCGCGGCCCTCGAGGCCGGTGCGGACGACTACCTGGTCAAGCCGGTCGCCGTCAAGGAGCTCTCCGCCCGGCTGCGGGCGCTGCGCCGCCGGGGCCGCTCGCTCACCGTCCCGGCCCAGGTCTTCGGCGACCTGGAGATCAGCCCGGAGGCCGGCGAGGTGCGCCGCGCCGGCCGGCCCGTCGCCGTCACCCGGACCGAGTTCCGGCTGCTGTGCGAGCTGGCGGAGCACGCCGGCCGGGTGCTGTCCCGCCAGCAGCTGCTGCGGCGGGTCTGGGGGTACGACACCGGGGACGAACGCCTGGTCGACGTGCACGTCGGCCGCCTCCGGCAGAAGATCGAGCCCGACCCGGCCAACCCCCGCCACCTGGTCACGCTGCGCGGCCTCGGCTACAAGCTGCAACGATGACCCGGCTCGGACTGCGCGCGCGGGTGACCGCGGCCTTCGCCGTCGGCGCGCTGCTGCTCGCGGCCTCGATGGCGCTGTTCTCCTACGACCTGACCCGCCGTTCCCTGCTCGACGAGCGGGAGCGCACCGCCGTCCGGGCCGCCTACTACGACGCCGCCGTGGTCCGGTCGGGGCTGGACACCGATTCGCCGGACGTGGGCGCCGTGCTCCGCTCCCTGGACACCGGCAGCAGCCGCCGACCCCTGCTGCACCTGCCCGACGGCTGGTACGCCCGCACCGCCGAGACGCGCGGCGGCGTGATCCCGGTCGAGCTGCAACAGCTGGTCCGCTCCGGCCGGCCCGGCGTGCAGCGGGTCCGGATCGACGGGCAGCCCACCCTGCTGGTCGGTGTCCCGCTCGCCGACGGGGTGGGCTACTACGAGCTGACCTCGCTGCGGGAGGTCGAGGAGACCTTCCAGGTGGTGGGCCTGGCGCTGACCGCCGTCGCCATCATGGTCGCCGGGGCCGGCGCCGCGCTCGGCTGGTACGCCACCCGGCACAGCGTGCGTCCGCTCACCGCGGTCGCCGACGCGGCCGAGCGGATCGCCGCCGGCGACTTCGCCACCCGGCTGGACCCCACCACGGACCCCGACCTCACCCGGCTGTCCACCTCGTTCAACCACATGGTCGACCAGTTGGTGCGCCGGATCGAGCGGGACCGCCGGTTCGCCGCCGATGTCAGCCACGAACTGCGCTCGCCGTTGCAGACCCTCGCCGCCGCCGCCAGCGTGCTGACCCGCCGCCGGGAGCACCAGGACGACCGGACCGCGACGGCGGCCGGCCTGGTCGCCGACGAGGTGGCCCGGTTCCAGCGACTGGTCGACGACCTGATCCAGCTGGCCCGCACCGAGCAGCCGGCCCAGCGGGAGACCGTGGACGTCGGGGTGCTGGCCCGGGAGGCGTGTGCCGCCCGCGCGCTGCCGGAGCACCTCGTCCAGGTGCCCGCCGGCACGCCGACCGAGTGGCGGGTCGACCGGCGGCGGGTCGAGCAGATCCTGCTCAACCTGCTCGACAACGCGGTCCGCTACGGCGGAGGCCCGGTCGCCGTGCGGCTCTCGATGGCCGATGGCGCGCTCGGGGTGATCGACGTCGACGACGACGGTCCGGGCGTGCCCGAGGGCGACCGTGAGGTGATCTTCGACCGGTTCGTCCGCGGTCGCGCCGCGCACGCGCGCGCCGGCACCGACGGCACCGGGCTCGGGCT
>NZ_JBSGJR010000491.1:0-5402 GCF_053605645.1 Micromonospora sp. NPDC003776 | reverse complement strand
CGCCGAGCGTGGCCAGCCGGGCGGTACGGGCCGGCGCGCCGAGCAGGGCCACCCGCAGCCAGAGCAGCGCGGCGAGCGGGGCGACGAGCAGTCCGGCGGCGAGGCCGCCGGTGCCGAGGTCACCGAGCATCGGACGGTTCCGGGTGGGCGGGGGAGGAGGGGCGGTACTCGTTGCCGTGGCGTACCAGCACCTGGTCGGCGTCGAACACCCCGTCGGTGCCCAGGCGCCCTTCGACGACCGCGTCCTCGCCCTCCCGGAAGGTTTCCGGGGGCACGCCACGCTGGCGTACGGCCACCCGGTGGCCGGCGTCGGCCAGCTGGAACAGCACGAGGTCGCCGTCGTGGCGCAGGGAGCCGGGGACGACCTCGCCGCCGAGGCGGACGCGCTGGCGGCCGGCCGCCGGGTCGGTGAGCACCTCACCCGGGGTGCGGTAGTAGGTGAGGGTGTCGCGCAGGGCGCTGGTGACCAGCAGGCCGCCGGCGGCGAGCAGCACCGCGACGAGCGCGAGGCGTCCGGGCCGGCGGATCATCTCACCCGCGCCGGGCTGCGCCGGCCGGTGCCGGTCGCCGCCGTCGGCGTCCCGCCGCCGGCCGCGAGCCGGCGTTCCAGCCACAGCATGCGGTGTGCCAGGGCCAGGAGCGCGCCCGTGGTCGCCGCCGCCATGGCGAGCAGCAGCGCGAGGGCCATCCGGGGGTCGATCGGCGGCCGTTCGGGGGCGAGGATGGTGGCCTGCTGGTGCAGCGAGCGCCACCAGAGCACCGAGAAGTGGACGACGGGGACGAGCAGGAAGCCGGCGATGCCGGCGACGGCCGCCGGGCGGGCGATCCGCGGGTCGCCGCCGTCGGGTCCGCCGGTGCGTTCGGCCAGCGCCCGGCGCAGGGTCAGATAACCGGTGTACGCCAGCAGCAGCAGCGCGGTGCTGACCAGCCGCGGGTCCCAGGCCCACCAGGTGCCCCAGACCAGATGTCCCCACAGGGATCCGGTGCCGATGGCCACGGCGGTGAGCACCACCCCGATCTCCGCGCTCACCCGGGCGACGCGGTCCCAGCGCAGGTCCCCGTTGATCAGGTGGGCGATGCTGGCGGCCAGCACGGCGGCGAACGCCAGATACGCCACCCAGGCGGCCGGCACGTGCAGGTACATCAGCCGCTGCGCCTGCCCCTGCGTGGCGTCCGCCGGTGCGAGGACTCCGCCGGTGAGCCCGGCCGCGGTGGCGAGCCCCGCGGCGATCCAGGCCGTCGTGCGGCGCGCGTGGGCCCCCCGTGGGTTGTCGGCGGTCAGGTCCACGGTGGTGGTTGGCATGCTCTTCCTGTCCGCGCCGTCGGCGCTTGCCCGGCTGTGTCCCGAGCACCGACTCTAAACGGACCAAACGGAGGATTCGTCAAATTCCGGTAAGAGCCAGCACATACCTCGGTAATCGCTAGGGTCGGTGCCGGTGGACACGAGACGCGACGTGACGAGGGGCTCCGAAGCGGAGCGCCGGCGCCGGCGGCTGCTCCCGGCCGTGGTGCTGGGAGGCGCGCTGGCCCTCGCCGGCTGCTCCTCCGGGGCGCCGTCCGCGCTGGACCCCGCGGGCTCCGGAGCGGGCCGCGTCGCCAACCTGTGGTGGCTGCTGTTCTGGATCTCCATGGCGGTCTTCGCCGAGGTCATGGCCGTGCTGGCGTGGGCGCTGCTGGTCCGCCGCCGCCCCGACGTCCGCGTCCGGCACGGGCAGCCGCTGCGGTTCGTCACCATCGCCGGCGCCGGCATCCCGCTGGTGATCCTGGTGACCGTCTACGCCGTCGGCCTGCGCGACCTCGCCGCGCTCGGGGACGATCCGGGCTCGCGCGCCCCGACCATCGAGATCACCGGCCACAAGTGGTGGTGGGAGGTACGGGTGCAGGGCGTCGACGGCGCCACCGCCAACGAGCTGCACATCCCGGTGGGGGAGAAGGTGCTGGTCCGGCTGCGGGCCGCGGACGTGCTGCACAGCTTCTGGGTGCCGCAACTGATGCCCAAGACCGACCTGATCGCCGGCGAGGTACGCGAGACCTGGCTGCACGCCGACCGGGCCGGCAGCTACCGGGGCCAGTGCGCGGAGTACTGCGGCACCCAGCACGCCCACATGGCCTTCCTGGTGGTCGCCGAACCCCGGCCGGCCTTCGACGCCTGGGTGGCCCGACTCTCCGCACCGGCCCCCGCCCCGCAGACCGACGCCCAGCGCCGCGGCCAGGAGGCGTTCGTGCAGGGGACCTGCGCCGGCTGCCACGCCATCCGGGGGACCGGCGCGGGCGGCCGGGTCGGACCGGACCTGTCCGACGTCGGCTCCCGCTGGAGCATCGGGGCCGGGGCGGTGCCCAACGACGGCGGCCACCTCGGCGGCTGGATCGCCAACTCGCAGACGGTCAAGCCGGGCAACTACATGCCGCCGCAGCCGGTGGACCCGGCCCGGCTGCCGGACCTGATCGCGTACCTGCAGTCGCTGAAGTGAGCGGAGGGAGGGGAAGGATGTCCACGACCGCGGCGCCGGCGCCCGGGGCCAGCCGGGAGGATCTGGCCGCGCTGGAGGAGCACTGGGGGGAGCGCCCCTCGCTGCGCTCCTGGTTCAGCACCACCGATCACAAGAAGATCGGGCGGCGCTATCTGGTGACCGCCGGGTTCTTCTTCATCCTCGCCGGGCTGAGCGCGCTGGCGATGCGTACCCAACTGGCCCGCCCGGAGTCGCGGCTGCTCTCCCCGCAGGAGTACAACCAGCTCTTCACCATGCACGGCACGGCGATGATCTTCCTGTTCGCCACCCCGATGCTGTTCGGGTTCGGCAACTTCCTGGTCCCGCTGATGATCGGCTCCCGGGACATGGCGTTCCCGAAGCTCAACGCGTTCGGCTACTGGGTGTTCCTGTTCGCCGGACTGTTCATGTGGGCCAGCCTGCCGTTCGGCGCCGCCCCCAACGGCGGTTGGTTCGCGTACGTGCCGCTGACCGAGCGCACCAACACCCCCGGCCTGCACATGGACGTCTACAGCCTGGGCCTGCTGTTCCTCGGGATCGCCACCACCGCCGGCTCGATCAACTTCATCGTCACCGCGCTCAAGCTGCGCGCGCCCGGCATGTCGCTGAACCGGGTGCCGCTGTTCGTCTGGGCGATCGTGGCCACCGCGTTCATGGTGATCTTCGCGTTGCCGGCGCTGAACCTCGACAACGCCATGCTCTTCCTCGACCGGCGCTTCGGCACCCACTTCTTCGACCCCGGCGCCGCCGGCAACGTGCTGCTCTGGCAGCACCTGTTCTGGATCTTCGGGCATCCCGACGTCTACATCATCGTCATGCCGGGTCTCGGCATCGTCTCGGCGGTGCTGCCGGCGTTCACCCGGCGCGGCGTGGTCGGCTACCCGCTCATCGTGTTCGCCATCGTCGCCATCTCGATCGTCTCGTTCGGCGTCTGGGTGCACCACATGTTCGCCACCGGCCTGCCCCGGCTGTCCTACAGCTTCTTCAGCGCGGCCAGCACCATCATCACCATCCCGTCGGGCATCCAGATCTTCGCCTGGCTGGCCACCATGGCGCTCGGCCGGCTGGTGCTCAAGGTGCCGATGCTGTTCCTGATCGGGTTCATCGTGACCTTCGTGCTCGGCGGGTTCACCGGCACGATGTTCGCGCTGACCGCCTTCGACCAGCAGGTCACCGACTCCTACTTCGTCGTGGCCCACTTCCACTACGTGCTCATCGGCGGGGCGGTGTTCCCCATGCTCGCCGGCATCTACTACTGGCTGCCCAAGATCACCGGCCGGATGTACCACGAAGGGCTCGGCCGGTGGGCGTTCTGGCTGGTCTTCGCCGGCATGCACGTCACGTTCTTCCCCATGCACCTCTACGGGCTGTTCGGCATGCCGCGGCGGGTCTACACCTACCGCAGCGAGCCGGGCTGGGACGGCTGGAACCTGGTCAGCAGCATCGGGTCGTACCTGCTCGGGCTCGGGCTGCTGCTGGTCCTGATCGGCGTGCTGCACGCGATCCGCCGCGGGCGGCCGGCGCCGCCGGACCCGTGGGGCGGCGACAGTCTGGAGTGGTCCACCGCCTCGCCGCCCAAGCCGTACAACTTCCCGGTCCTGCCCGAGGTGCACAGCGTGCACCCGACGTGGGACGAGGCGAGCCGGGAGTCCATGGGCGCCGGCGCCACCGGCGACCGGATCCTGGCCGACGGGCGCCGGACGCTGTTCACCAGCGAACTCGACGGCCGCCGCGAGCGGGCGGTGGAGATGCCCGAGGCTTCCCTGCAACCGCTGCTGCTCGCCCTGGCGATGCTGGTCTTCTTCACCGCGATGCTGTTCGCCTGGTATCCGGTCGCCGCCGTCGCGGTGGTCGCCGTGGCGATCACCATCGCCGTCTGGCTCTGGCCGCCCCGGCGGCCGGACCGGGAACTCGGGGTGCAGCCATGAGCGCACGCAGCGGCCTTTCCGCCGCCACCGGTACGGAGGCGCTGACCACCGAACTGCCGGTGGGCCGGTCGACCGGCTGGTGGGGCATGGTGATGTTCGTGACCACCGAGGCGACCCTGTTCGCCACGCTGCTCGGCAGCTACTTCTACCTGCGCTTCCAGCACGGTGGCCCATGGCCGCCGGACGGCATCAGCAAACCGAAGCTGCTGGTCCCGCTGGTCATGACCGCGGTGCTGCTGCCCAGCAGCCTGCCGGTGATCTGGGCCGAGCACGGCATCCGCAAGGGCCAACGCTGGCGGCTGCGCTCCGGGCTGGCCGCCACCCTCGTGCTCGGCATCACCTTCCTGGCCCTGCAGGCCAGCGAGTACGCCGAGAAGCTGCGCGAGTTCACCATCACCACCAACGCGTACGGCTCGCTGTTCTACCTGATCACCGGGTTCCACGGGCTGCACGTGCTGGTCGGGCTGACCATGATCAGCTGGCTGCTCGCCGCGTCCCTGCGCGGCGGCAGCTTCGGCGCCCACCGCCACGAGCGGGTACGCAACGCCGCCATCTACTGGCACTTCGTCGACCTCGTGTGGGCGGCGATCCTGTTCACCGTCTACCTCTCGCCGAGGCTGTGATGAGCACCCACCCCGGCCCGCGCGCCCGGCTCACCGGCGGCCTGCTCTTCTGGTACGCGGTGCTCGGCGGCGCCATCGCCTGGGCGGTGCACCTGCTCGCCGTCTGGGGCATCGACGAGCTGACCTGCGCCGGCGGCAGGGAGCGGATCGGGGCGCTGCCGCTGCGCGGCGTCATCGCGGTCGGGGTGGTACTGCCCGCCCTGGCCACCGTCGGTGCCCTGCTCGCCGCCGCGCTCGTCTGGCGGCGCACCGCGCACCCGACCGGTGGGGTCGACGAGCGGCCGGTGGGCCGCGGCCGGATGGTCGCCGTGGTCGCCATCTGGTCCAACCTGCTGTTCCTGACCATCATCGTGCTGGGCGGC
>NZ_JBSGJR010000490.1:0-5435 GCF_053605645.1 Micromonospora sp. NPDC003776 | reverse complement strand
CGCGCCGAGGACGAAGCCGAGCGGCGGCAGCAGGAACAGCCCGGGCAGTTGCGCGCCGGACTGCCCGGCCCCGGCGGCCAGCAGCACCAGCGCCACCCCGGCGACCAGGCCGCCGACCAGCACCAGCCGGGCGGGCCGGGCCGGTTCGCCGACCGCGAACCGGTCCCAGAACCCGGCGTCGAGCAGCACTCCGGCGAGCGCGCCGAACGCGGCGGCGGCGAGCCCGGCGAGCACCGTCTCCAGGAAGCCGCCGAGCGCGCCCACCCAGACCCAGGGCAGCAGCACCGCCAGCCCGGCGGCCACCGCCAGCAGGGTGACCGGATCGAACCGGCGCACCCCGGCCCGCCCGCCGTCCGCCGGGGCGACCTCGGCGCGGGACCGCCGGCCGACGAGCAGCGCGAGCAGGGCGGCGACGGCGGCCAGCGCGGCCAGGTACGCCTCCTGGTGCACCGGCGGCAGCGCGCGGAGCAGGGTCGCCGCGCCCAGCGCCAGCGTGGCGACCAGCCAGACGCGGCCGGTGGTCCGGACCGCCGGGGAGCGGGGGAGCAGCGCGAGCGCCAGCACCGGGGCGCCCACCAGCAGCACGGTGGCCAGCGCGATCACCGGCCAGAGCAGGACCAGCCGGTCCCGGCCGGCGGTCAGCACCGCCTGGTCGAACACCCAGCCGGCCACCTGGCCGGCCACGGTGACCAGCACCGCCCAGACGCCCGTGAACACCGCGGCCACGACCGGCCACGGCCCGCCCTCCCGGGGCCCGGAAACCGGCGGCGGAGGCGGGGCGGCGAGCGGACCGGGCAGCATGACCTTCACGGTACGGCCCGGCCGGTAGATGTCGCCGCAGCGCCCGGACGGTTACGGTGGACGGGTGCGCGACCCCAACGTGTCCCGATCCGTGGCCGGTCAGCTCTCCGCCGAGCGCCGCGCCGACGACCTGCGCCGGCTCCGGGCCGAGCGGTTCGACGTGCTGGTCATCGGTGGCGGGGTGACCGGAGCCGGGGCGGCGCTCGACGCCGCGTCCCGGGGGCTCAAGGTGGCCCTGGTGGAGGCCCGCGACTACGCGGCGGGCACCTCCAGCCGGTCCAGCAAGCTCATCCACGGCGGCCTGCGCTACCTGGAGCAGTTGGAGTTCCACCTGGTCCACGAGGCGCTCACCGAGCGCGGGCTGCTCGCCACCCGGCTCGCGCCGCACCTGGTGCGCCCGGTGCCGATCCTGGTCCCGCTCCCGGCCGAGGGTGGCCTGCGCGACCTGCCCCGGCGGTTCTTCCGCCGCTCCTACTACGGCGCCGGGGTGGCCGCCTACGACGCGTTCGCCGGGGTCTTCGGTGGCGGGCGGGGCATGCCGCTGCACCGGCACCTCAGCCGCGAGGGCGCCCGCCGGGCCTTCCCGAGCCTGCGACCCGACAAGCTGGCCGGTGCGATCCGCTACTTCGACGGGCAGGTCGACGACGCCCGCCTGGTGGTGACCCTGGCCCGCACCGCGGCCAGCCTCGGCGCGACCGTGGTGACCAGCGCCCGGGCGGTCGGGCTGATCCGCCAGGCCCGGGAGGTGACCGGGGTCCGGGTCCGCGACCTGGAGGCGCCCGCCGGCTCGCCGGACGCCGAGTTCGAGGTACGCGCCCGCACGGTGATCGCCGCGACCGGCGTGTGGAGCGACGACATGTCCCGGATGCTCAACGACGTCGGGCTGCGCCCCGGCGTACGGGTCCGGGCTTCGAAGGGCGTGCACCTGGTGGTGCCCCGCTCGGCGATCACCGGCGAGACCGGCCTGATCCTCCGGACGGCCACCAGCGTGCTCTTCGTCATCCCGTGGGGCGGGCACTGGATCATCGGCACCACGGACACCGACTGGCGGCTGGACCGGTCCCATCCGGCGGCCACCGCCAAGGACATCGACTACCTGCTGGAGCAGGTCAACACGGTGCTGGACCGGCCGCTGACCACCGCCGACATCGAGGGCGTCTACGCCGGGCTGCGCCCGCTGCTGGCCGGCGAGGCGGACTCCACCTCCAAGCTCTCCCGGGAGCACGCGGTGGTCGAGCCGATGCTCGGGCTGCTGCTGGTGGCCGGCGGCAAGTACACGACGTACCGGGTGATGGCCTCCGACGTGGTCGACCGGGCGGTGCACCGGCTCGGCTGGGCCCGGCCGTCGCGCACCGCCGACCTGCCGCTGCTCGGCGCCGACGGGTACACGGCGATGTGGCGGGACCGGGCCGACCTGGCCCGCCGGCACGGCCTGCCGGTCGGCGTGGTGGAGCACCTGCTGGAGCGGTACGGCACGCTCATCCGGGACCTGCTCGCCCTGATCGACGCCGACCCGCTGCTGGGTTCCCCGCTCGCCGGCGCCCCGGAGTACCTGGCCGCCGAGGTGACGTACGCGGCCCGCGCCGAGGGGGCGCTGCACCTGGAGGACGTGCTGACCCGGCGTACCCGGATCTCCTTCGAGACCAGCCACCGCGGCCTGGAGTCGGCGGAGCACGCCGCCGAGCTGATGGGAGCCGTGCTCGGCTGGGACGACGCCACCCGCGCCCGCGAGGTCGCCCACTACCGGGCCCGGGTCGAGGCGGAGCGGCTGTCGCAGGAGATGCCGGACGACGTGGCGGCCGACGCGGCCCGGCTGGGCGCGCCGGACGTCCGCGGCTTCGCGGCCGATCGGGGGGTCGACGGGGACAGCGCCGAGCTGCCGTCTGCCCGGTGACCGGCGGGTAACGTCGGTCCGGAGGGTACCGGGCGCTACCTACGGAAGTGTAGGTTCCCGTGCGTGGTTCGCCCATCCTGGTCGCGCGTCCTCGCACTCTCCGCCGGTGTCCTGCTCGCGATCCCCCTCGCCGGCTGCTCCCTGTTCGGCCGGGCCGAGGGTTCCACCACACCCCCGGGCGGAGCGCCGACCGCGGCGGCGGGGCAGCGGGTGTCGCTGGTGCAGCGACTCGGCACGGACGGTCCGGTCCGGACGCTCGACGTGGACCCGAGCGGCCGGTGGCAGTGCCGGGACTGCGCGGGCGACGGCGTCGACTCGACCGGTCAGCTCAACCCGGAGCAGACCCAGCGGTTGCAGCGGATGCTCACCGACCCGGTCCTGGCGAAGGAGACCGACGAGGCCCGCCAGTACAAGCAGGGCTGCATCGACGCGTTGACCTCCAGCCTGCTGATCACCCCCGGGCTGACCGTCACCATGCAGGACTGTCCGGGCGAGCCCAAGCCACCGGTCGCCTACCAGATCCTGCTGCTGCTCACCCAGACCACGCCGGCCGAGGACAAGGGCTGACGGTCAGCACACCTTGCCGGGGTTGAACAACCCCGCCGGGTCCAGCGCCGCCTTGATCGCCTGGTGCACCCGTACCCCCACCGGGCCGATCTCGCGGGCCAGCCAGTCCCGCTTCAGCAGGCCGACGCCGTGCTCGCCGGTGCAGGTGCCGCCGAGATCCAGGCCGAGCCGCATGATCTCGTCGAAAGCCCGCCGGCCGCGCGCCACGCTCTCCGGGTCGGCGCGGTCGACCACGATGTTCGGGTGCATGTTGCCGTCGCCGGCGTGCCCGACCACGCCGATCGGCACGGCGCACTCCTCGGCGATCCGGGCCACCCCGTCCAGCAGCGCGGCGAGCGCGCCGCGGGGCACCGCCACGTCGTCGATGACCAGGCCGCCGTTGCCGCCGGGGAAGGTGTCGGCGGCGAACTTCTCCATCGCCGGATGGGCCAGCCGCCGGGCCTGGAGCAGGGCGGCCCCCTCGGCCGCGTCGGTGGCGGCGTACACCTCGTCCGCGCCGGCCGCCTGGCACACCTCGGCGAGCCGGGCCAGGTCGTCCGCCGCCCGCGCGCCGGTGTCCACGGCCGCCAGCAGCAGCGCCTCCGCGTCGACGCGCAGCCCCATCGGCCGGTACGCCTCGATGGCCCGCAGGTGGGTCCGGTCCAGCAGCTCCAGCAGGCTCGGGGTGAGCCCGCGCTCGGCGATCCCCGCGACCGCCGTGCCGGCCGCGGCGGTGGTGGGGAAGACCGCGACCAGGGTGAGCGACTCCTCCGGGGCCGGCCGCAGCGAGACGGTCACCTCGGTGATCACGCCGAGGGTGCCCTCGGAGCCGACGAAGAGCCGGGTCAGGTCGTAGCCGGCGACCCCCTTGGCGGTCCGCCGGCCGGTCCGCAGCACCTCGCCGGAGGCGAGCACCACCTCCAGGCCGAGCACGTACTCGGTGGTCACCCCGTACTTGACGCAGCACATGCCGCCGGCGTTGGTGGCGACGTTGCCGCCGATGGTGGAGGACTCCCAGGAGCCCGGGTCCGGCGGATACCAGAGCTGGTGCTTGCGGACCGCCCCGGCCAGCGTCGCGTTCACCACGCCGGGCTGCACCACCGCGATCCGGCTCACCGGGTCGATCTCCAGGATCCGGTCCATCGCCACGGTGCTCAGCAGCACCCCGCCGTCGACCGCGTTCGCCGCGCCGGCCAGCCCGGTCCGCGCCCCCTGCGGCACCACCGGTACGCCGTGCCGGCCCGCCGCGCGGACCACCGCCACGACCTCCTCGGTGCTGCGCGGGCGCACCACCACCAGCGGGGTACCCGCGTCGCAGAGGTCGGCCTCGTCCCGTTCGTGGCCGCGTAGCAGGTCGGGATCGGTCAGCACGGCAGCGTCACCCAGGGTGGCCCGCAGCTCGTCGACGAGGGGGTTGGCGACCATGCCGGGAAGGCTAGGTCGGCTCGGCGTGATCATCAACCGGGCGTACCGTTGGTCGCCATGCTGTACGTCGACCGGCCCGCGGTGCCCTGGCGGGGCCGGCTCTGGTCACACCTGGTCAGCGACGTCTCGTACGCCGAGCTGCACGCCTTCGCCGAAGCGCTGGGCGCGCCCCGCCGGGCCTTCGACCGCGACCACTACGACCTGCCGGCCGAGCGGTTCCCGGTGGCCGTCTGGCTCGGCGCGCGGGTCGTCCCGTCGCGCGAGATCGTCCGCCTCCTCCACGCCTCCGGCCTGCGCCGCCCGAAACACCTGCACCGCCCGCCGGCCCGACTCGTGGCGTGACGTGCGTCTCCCGGGCGGTCAGCCGCGCAGGGTGGCGAGTTCGCGGGCCAGGTTGGCGCGGGCCGCGGACTCCCACCGGGCGTGCGGTTCGGGGAGGCGGTAGAGGGCGGGAAGGGCCAGCAGGGCCGTCAGCACCTGGGCGCGGCCGGCCCGGAAGGCCGGGTCGGGGACGTGCGCGTACTCCCGCCGGACGGCGGCGGCGTAGCGGTCGTAGGCGGCGGGCGGGGCGGCCAGGATCGCCAGGTCGGCGTCGCAGAGCAGGGCGCCGTCCGGGTCCTCCGGCGGCACCGCGTGCCCGGCGGTGAGCAGCACCAGCCGGCGTACCTCGGTCACCAGGCCCTGCCCCGCTGATACGTCGAGCCGTTCGAAAACAGGGCTGGGCACGGTCGCATCGTCCGCTACTACCAGTTCATCGAGGGATGACTGC
>NZ_JBSGJR010000489.1:0-5471 GCF_053605645.1 Micromonospora sp. NPDC003776 | reverse complement strand
GCGCCGCGAAGGCCTTCGTGACGTGCTCGGGCGGGCAGCCGAGCGCCTCGTGGCGTACACGGCGCCGCCGACGAGCGGGCCGCCGCCCGCACCGATCGTGTACGCGACGCCGTACAACCCCTGATAGCGCCCCGCCATCCGGGGCGGAGCGAGGCTGCCCAGATAGGCGTGGGCGACGGAGCTGGACAGCATCTCGCCGAGTGTCCAGATCACCACCGTCGCCGACAGCAGCACCATGCCGGCCGCGAACCCGGTCAGCGCGAGACCCGCACCGACGAGCAGGTTCCCGACGGCCAGGACGTACTCGGGCCGGTACCGGGAGACCGCGCCGGTGAGGGGCAGCTCCAGCGCCAGCACCAGCAGACCGTTGAGCCCGATGAGGAGACCGAAGTCGCCCGCGCCGAGACCCACCTCGCTGACGTGCAGGGGAAGACCGACGGTGGACTGGATGTAGACGAACTCGGCCACCACGGTCATCAGCAGGAAGCGCAGCAGCGTGCGGTCGGCGAACGCCTGCCGGTACCCCGTCGCCCGGTCCGCGTCCCCGTCGTCCGGGTCGGATCGCCGCGCGGGAGCATCGCGCAGCAGCACTGCCACGACCACGCCGAACAGCAGGCACGCGGCGGCATTGCCCAGGAACAGCCCGGTATAGGAGGTGCTGGCCAGCAGACCACCGATGACACCGCCCAGGGCGGCACCGATGTTCATCGCGAACCGGAACACGCCGAAGGCGGCCAGCCGTTCCCGGTTGGTCGCCACGGAGTCGAGCAGCACCGCCGCCGCGGCCGGCCGGTAGATCTGCGACGTCACGCCGATGAGCCCGACCACCCCGACGATGAGAGGGAACGGTCCGAGGGACGGGACGGCCGCCGTCAGCCCGGCGGTGGGTACGGCGGAGAGCACGATGGTCCAGCGTCGGCCGATCCGGTCGGCGAGGTGGCCACCGACGGCGTTGCCGAGCACGTTGCCCAGACCCGACACGGCGAGCACGAAGCCGGCGGCACCGGCGGAATACCCGCGACCGGTCAGGTAGAGCACGATGAACACGGGCAGGAAGTTGCCGACCCGGCTGACCAGGATGCCGAGACTGACGATCCACACCCGGGCGGGCAGGTTGCGCAGCGCGTCGCGGAACCGGGGCTCGCCGACGTCGGACCGGTGCGGGGGCGCGCTGGTGCTCACCCGACCGGCTCGGTGCGTACGTGGATCATCTCGGCCAGTCGTCGGGCGTGGGCGACCGCTTCGGCGGCGGTGGCGCCCCTGGCGATGATGTGGCCGACCTTGTCCTCGTTCCAGGTCAGCGGTGGCACCTCGGCGCCCGGTGTCACCGCCAGCCGCAGGTCGACGAACGCCGGGTCCGCGCGCACGGCGTCGACACCGGTGACCGCCACGACCCGTCCCGGCTCGGGCGTGAGGAACCGGACCGCCGCTCCGCCCCGGGGCTCGGGCGCGGTGGTCAGCGGCTCCACCAGGCCGAACCTGGCGCCCAGCGCGTAGCGCTCCATGTCGACGCCGTAGACGACCTCGGCCAGATCGTTGATCCGGTCACCGCCGACGCGGTTGTGCGACTCGACGATCCGCGGGCCGCGCGAGGTCAGCTTGACCTCGGTGTGCCCCGGACCGTTGCGCAGCCCCACCTCGTCCAGGAAGTCCGTCACCAGCCGGGTGACCTCGCGCAGCGTCTCCGCCGGCCGGCCGCTGGGCTGCGAGTGCCCGATCTCCACGAAACCGGGGCCGGCGCACTCCTTGTCGGTCACCGCGACGACCACGTGCCGACCGTCGAAGGTCAGGGTCTCCACGCTGATCTCCGGGCCGTCGAGGAACTCCTCCATCAGGAACTCGTCGAACGGGTCGGCGTCGGACAGGTCCCGGGCGGTCCATCGCCCGGCCAGGGACCGGAACCGTTCGGCCACGGCGTCCACGTCGGCCGGGTCCCGGATGCAGAACACCCCGAGACTGCCCGATTCGCGGATCGGCTTGACGATGATCGGCAGCCCGTGCGCCTGAACGAACTCCCGGAGGTCCTGCGCGCCGCGGCCGACCGCGGCGGCCACCGGGCTCAGGCCCGCGGCGGCCAGGTGCCGGCGCATCCGCGCCTTGTCGCGCAGCAGCTCCACGGTGGCGACGGACTCGCCGCCGAGGCCGAGCGCCTCGTTGATCCGCGCCGCCGGCAGCAGCCCCAGCTCGAACAGCGACACGGCCGCCTGGAACGGGTACGCCTCGTGCCACGCCCGGACCAGCGGCAGGAGCCGCGCGATGTCGCCGTAGTCGAGCAGCAGCGCCTGATCGACGTACGGCCAGTGGCCGCGGTCGTACTCGTCGGGGAACTGGACGTGCGCCACGTCCAGCCCGAGCTCCCGTGCCTTGCGCACCTGGTCGAGCGTGCCGCCGACGACCAGGACGCGAGGTCGTGCGATGGCGACCGCCGAAGACCGGGCCGCGTCACGGGCCGCCCGCTCCGGCGGGCCGGCGAACTCCCTGCTGACCATGTCAGCAGCCTCGTCAAGCACGGTCGTGGTCGGTAGTGTTTTAGCTCCAGTCGAATCTTGGGAGGGCCGTGCTCACGATCGAGTTCTCCGTGGGCGATGTCGCGCGGATCCGGTTTGCGCTGTCGTGCCTGTGGGAGGTCGCGTCGAGCTTCCACGTGCTCCAGGGGCCCAGCGGCCACGCCGCGCAGCTGCCGTGGCTGCGCCGGGTCACCCCGCGGCTGACCGCCGCCGGTCTCGGTCCGGGCGGCGACAGCCTGCTCGCCGGCCTCATCCCGTCGGGCCCGCGCTACATGCCGGACTTCCTGACCCCGCCGTCGGCCACGCTCAGCCCCAACCTCGAGTCGGAGCTACGGACCGTGCTGGCCACGCCGCCGGAGACGGTCCGCGCCGACCTCGACGAGCTGGAGGTCCCGTTCACGCCCGCCGTGCGGGCGATGTACGCCGATCCCGCCGCCGGGCTCGCCCGCCTGACCGAGGAGATCCGGCGGTACTGGGACCTCGCGCTCGCGGCCGACTGGCCGCGGATCCGGGCACTGCTGGAGGCCGAGGTCTTCCACCGGGCCCGGCTGCTCGTGGAGGAGGGTACGGCCGGCCTGCTCAACGGCCTGCACGACCGGGTCGGTTGGGACGAGAGCACGCTGTCCATCGTGCACAAGTGGTGCACCGCCGGGACGGTGCTGTCCGGCGCCGGGCTGCTGCTGGTGCCGAGCGTCTTCGTCTGGCCCGCCGTGCGTACCGTCGCCTCGCCGGAGAACCCGCAGCTGGCGTACCCGCCGAGGGGCGTGGGGACGCTGTGGGAGGGGGCGGCCGGCGCGTCGGAGGCGCTGGCGGCCGTGATCGGCAGGTCGCGTGCCCAGCTGCTGATCGAGCTGGAGTCGCCGGCCTCCACCACCGAGCTGGCCCGGCGTACCGGCATGTCCGCCGGCGGCGTCTCACAGCACCTGGGAGTGCTGCGCGCGGCGGGCCTCATCACCGCGCACCGGTCCGGGCACGCGGTGCTCAACGTGCGTACGCCCGCAGCGGAGACGCTGCTCGCGGCGGCCGCATGACGCGGCGCGCCGCCTGCTGAGCAGGAGAGTGGCGCAGGTCTCACCCGGAGACGGGCGCGGTCCGGGAATGGTGGGGCTTACGAATAGTTGACCTCGACGATTCATTGCCCAGCGGAGGAGTGGCGTGCATGGTGGCGACACCTGCGGCCGGCAGCAGTCCGGGGCCGGCGGACAGCGACCAGATCGTGCAGGGCGTCGGGTTCCGTTCCGACCGCGGCCCGGTCCTCGCGGCGATCATGCTCAGCACCGGCCTGGTCGCCCTGGACTCCACGATCATCGCCACCGCGGTGCCCTCGATCGTGCGTGATCTCGGCGGCTTCTCGCAGTTCCCGTGGCTGTTCTCGATCTACCTGCTCACCCAGGCCGTCACGGTGCCGATCTACGGCAAGTTCGCCGACTCGCTGGGGCGCAAGCCGCTGATGTTCTTCGGTATCGCGCTGTTCCTGCTCGGCTCGATCCTGTGCGGCGTCGCGTGGAGCATGCCCGCGCTGATCGTCGCGCGCGCCGTCCAGGGCATCGGGGCGGGCGCGGTGCAGCCGATCAGCATGACGATCGTCGGCGACCTCTACACGGTGGCGGAGCGCGCCCGGGTGCAGGGTTACCTGGCCAGCGTCTGGGGCATCTCCGCGGTGCTCGGACCCACGCTCGGTGGCGTCTTCGCCGAGTACCTGTCCTGGCGGTGGATCTTCTACATCAACCTGCCGCTCGGTGCGGTGGCGGCGTGGGCGCTCGCCCGGCACTTCACCGAACGCATCACCCGCAGCCGGCACCGGGTGGACTACGCGGGCGCGGCCCTGCTCACCGTCGGATTCGGGCTCCTCATCCTCGGGCTGCTCGAAGGCGGCGTCGCCTGGCCCTGGGGGTCCGTCCAGAGCGTGGCGATCCTCGCGACCGGCGTCGTCGCGCTCGCCGCGTTCCTCGCCGTGGAGCGCCGCGCCGCCGAGCCCGTGCTGCCGCTGTGGGTGTTCGGCCGCCGGGTTCTCGCCGGCGGCAGCCTCACCGCGCTGTGCGTCGGGGCGCTCACCATCGGCCTGAGCTCGTATCTGCCCACGTACGCCGAAGGGGTGCTCGGTACCAGCGCCCTGGTGGCCGGGTTCGCCCTCGCGGCGTTGACGGTCGGCTGGCCGCGGGCGGCCAGCCTCGCCGGGCGGGTCTACCTGCGGATCGGCTTCCGTGACACGGCCCTCATCGGCGCCGTCTTCGTGATCGGCGGCGCGGTGCTGACCACGCTGCTCGACGCCCACTCGACGGTGTGGGCGGCCGCCGGGGCGGCCTTCGTGCTCGGTGTCGGGCTCGGGCTGACCGCCAGCCCGACCCTGGTCGCCGTGCAGTCCGTGGTCGGTTGGGACCGCCGGGGCGTGGTCACCGGCGCCAACATGTTCAGCCGGTCGCTGGGCAGCGCGGTCGGCGCCGCCGTCTTCGGGGCGATCGCCAACGCCACGCTTGCCGACCGTTTCGCGCATCCGCCGGCGGAGGTCGCCGCCGGGCTGCCCAAGCACGCGGACACCACAAGCCTCGTGCTCGGCGGCCACAGCCAGTCCGCCCAGTCGGCGGTGACCGACTACGTCCGCGCGTCGCTGTACGCCGCGACCCACCACGTCTTCATCGCGCTGGCCGTGCTGGCGGTCCTCGGGCTGGGCGCGCTGTTGCTGATCCCGCGCCGCAGCGACCCCCTCACGTTCGACTGACCACCGACGCAGACGAGCGCCGCCGGCCCTGGTCTGCGTCGGGGCCCGGCGATGGGCGGTTCGGTCATAGGCGTTGGCTATGGCGGCGGTCCGGGAATGTCCACTACCGGGTAGTGCCGCGCGGGCGAAGCCTGGAACCGTGATCATCCTTGCTGACCCGCCCAGCCGCCGCCATAGCCAACGCCTATGACCGAACCGCCCATCGCCGGGCCCCGACGCAGACCAGGGCCGGCGGCGCTCGTCTG